>CAYZDM010000496.1:0-2912 GCA_964476875.1 uncultured Sandaracinaceae bacterium
GGTGACGCTCCAGAGCCCGGACACGGGATGCGATCGCTACGCCGATTGGTGGGAAGTCGTCACGCCGGAAGGCGCGCTTCTTTATCGGCGGATTCTGGCGCACAGCCATGTGGATGAGCAGCCGTTCACACGAAGTGGCGGGCCCGTCGATGTGCAATCGACGACGCGGGTGATCGTGCGTGCACACATGAACGACGCTGGCTACGGGGGCGTGGCGTTCAGCGGGTCGGTGGAGGAGGGGTTTGCGGCGGACCCATCGGTTACGCCGGAGCTTGCCCCTCAACTCGCGGAGGAATCGCCGTTGCCAAGCGGCTGCGCGTTCTAGGGACGAGGGTTCGGGCGCGGGGTTGATTCTGGTGTGTTAGGCGGAGTCGACGTCGACGCCGGCGCCGAGGTCGGCGCCGGCGCCGAGGTCGACGCCGGCGCCCAGGCGGACGCGGAAGGGCCTAGATGCAGGCGTTGGGGCAGCTACCGCCGCAATCGATGTCCTCTTCGTCTCCGTTCTGGAGCCCATCATCGCAGGTTGGGCCTTCGTCTGGGCGGGTCTCGAGGCGACTCTGCACCGCTGAGATCTCCACAGTCGAACGGGTTCCGGAAGAAATGCGGAGCGCGTCGACTACGCCGATGAGGTGCTCGTCGGAGTCATCTTCGAAGAAGACCGCGTTGGCGATCGGGTCGGTGAACGAACCCAAATAGCCGGCCGGAGTCGACCCTACGAGCACGCCGTTGAGGTAGACGTCGATGAGAAGCTCCTCGGCGTCGTCACGGGACACGATCGCGATGTAGTGGCGCTCGTCGGCGACGAAGGGCTCGCCGACCTCCGGGATCGGATTGTTGTCATAGCTGTAGAAGAGATAGTCGCCGTAGTACCAGCCCTCATCGCTGTCGTCGTAGCGGAACAGACGCCGATAGTCGAAGGTGTCGGTTGGAACGAGCACCATTTCGATGCTGAAGGGGTGCGTGATGAGATCTTTGTATGCGTCCCAGTTGATGCCCTGAGGCGCCTCGCCGAGAACGCGCAAACCTTGACCGAACTCGGTGTCGACGAAGTCTCCGCCGAGGAGCGTCCCGTTTCGGCTGTCGCCGCCGCCATCCATCGAGTCGCCGTTGAGCTCCATCACCGCGAGAGTGGTGGCGTCGACCTCGAAGATGTCGTTCTCTCCGATCCCTCCGCCGCTTCCGCCTTCGCCGGCGCTGCCGCCTGCACCCGCGCCTCCGCCTGCGCCGGCGCTGCCACCCGTGCCGGCAGTCCCGCCTGTTCCAGCTGTACCGCCGGTGCCACCTGAGCTCTCGCTACAGCCGACGACCATCAGCCCTAGGCTGAGAGCAAGCGCACCACTCCAACATGAAATCTTCTTCATCAATATCCCCTCCGCAGGTGTCCTGCGCTAGTGGCTTACCATGCTAGCGGAGGTCGAGGATGGGCGGCAACATGCTGGCTAGAGGCTCCAGCGGCCGATGACCTGGAAGGTGACGCCGCGACCGTCGTCGTCTGGGAAGGTGAAGGTCTGCGTGCCGCTGTAGTCGTCGAGGCCTTCGGCGATGTCCGCCGGGACGCGAATGAGGACGCCGACTTCGTCATCGGCAATGCCGCCGAAGTCGTCGTCGATGAGGACGATTCGAAAACGATGATCGTGTGGGACGAACACTGGGAGCATCGGGTTTAGGTTGTCGTTGCTGCCCGCGTTGGCTTGATCGCTCGCCGGGTTGTAGAGGTGTGACTGGCTGTGCGCGTTCGTGAAGGTGTGTGACTGGTAGGTCGCGTTCGCCGTGCCCGGCGCGGCGTCGAGGTCGACCATGACGATCCGGAGGTCGGGGCGCTTGGGCGCTGTGAACGCCGAGAGGTCCCATTGCGAGCCATCTGGCTTGCGCTCCGGCCAGGAGGTGATGCGAATGCCGATGATCTCCAGGAGGCTCGGGGGGAACGGCCGCGTGCCGCATGCTTGGACGCCGGCGGTGCGTGGGCCAACGAGGAACTTGGTCGTGTAGAGGTACTCGTCTTCAGAGTCGCTAAACCAATCGATGCTGTCTTCGTGGATGACCACGTGCGTGCATCTGGAACTGCCCTCGTAGTTGAGGCACGCCCTGTCTTCAAAGACATCCCACCGGCCGTATCCGTTCAACTGAAAGTCGCCGGCTTCGGTCGTCTTCAGGCCGCTGCCGAAGACGCGGCCGTCGGGATCGAAGTACTCGCAGAAGATTTCGTCGAAATCTCCGCGCAGGGTCACGTACTTGTCGGCGAGGAGCGTGGGGTCCGAGAAGCTGAGCCGAGTGCCTCCGTCGGGCTCTTCCACCGCAGCGGTTCCGCCGCACCCGAGCGACGGCGCGCACAATGCAAGCGCAAGTGCGAAGCGGCCTAGGCGTAAGGGCAACATGGAGCGACGCTATAGAGCGCGGAGGTCAATGTCCATGCTCGCCGTGGTATCGAGACCCCGTCGTGCGCGGTACTTGCTCGACGAGGTTTGTGCATCGGATAGACGAGTTGCCGGTGTAGCTTCGGGGCTCGCACGACGCCGATGGGCGGCGAGTCGTAGCGAAGATCGTCGAGAATGCTTCGGCGAGCTGCCGGGCAAGGAGACCGGGCGAGTCCTTTCGGTTGTGGCGTTGAGCGCAGATTGGGAGCTGGCTGCGCGGAAACACTGCACGCATCGGTCCGATACCTGGTGCATGCACCCCGAGCGGATTGACTATTTGTCTTTTATAAGGGACACTTGCTGATGAGAGGCCGGACGCGGAAGCTGGTCCTCTACGAGACGGTCGATGGCAAATGTCCCTGGCATGAATGGTTTAGCGAGCGATGGGTAGACCTGGACGTAGCTACGAAGAGACATTGCTCGAAAGGTTGGGCGACCACGGGTATGCGGTGGAGTACCTGAACGCCGTACTGGCTGGCGATGGACCGGACCCGACGG
>CAYZDM010000497.1:0-2912 GCA_964476875.1 uncultured Sandaracinaceae bacterium
GACCGTGTTGGACGCATCGGCTAAGCCCGAGATTCTACATCAGGTCCATCGTTTCTCCGCACCCGCATTCGACAGAACCCTCCCCGCACACGACGCGCAGGCCGTTCGCTACTCGATGACTCTCCCGCGTGGCCTCGACCTCCCGCTGCGCGTTCAAGCCCGATTGCGGCACCGTAAGCACAGCCTCGAGTTCCAAGCCGTGGCGTGCGCAGCCAGCCAGACCGAACGTGGAACCGGTTTCGCGATGGGCGCGGAGGCACGGGGTAAAGTCGCGCTCGATCCGTGCTTGGAGCAACCGATCACCGAGATCGGCGGTGCCACCGTGTGGATGGGACGCGGCGCCGACGAACGAGAGCCGAGCGGGGGGGCGGCCCGACCGACAATCGATCGTCTACTCACCCAGGGGCTGGCGCTTCTGCACGCCAAACAGGAGCACGCGCATCTCGCGAAGCCGAGTATCGATCGGGCGCTGCGGTTGGCGGGAGAGGCGGAGTTGCCGAGGGAGCAAGCGCAGGCTCTGATCCTTCGTGCTCGCCTCTCGGCGATCCAGGGGCGACCCAAGGAGACGGCCGCACTGACCCGGCGGGCGGAAGATTTGATCGGACCGAGCCCGGTGTTCGATCGAGTTAGGGGCGATGCGTACGCCCGCGCCTGGCGATGGAAGGCTGCCGTCGATGCGTACGAGCGGGTCGCTGAGGCCGCCCCTCTCGACTCGCGGGCCTGGAGAAACCTCGCGCGCGCGTACGGAAGCCTATCCGACGACGAGAATGCACTTGCCGCCGCCAACACGGGCCTCCGTCTCGCACCACGAGATGAGGGATTGCTGAGAAGTCGGGCCCTTGCGCTCGAAAGCCTAGGGCGCCCCGAGGCTGCGCGCGCAAGGGATCAATGGCTGTCTCACCGGACCCCTGATCTTCAGCCGCAACTACTCGCGGCTTGTGAGCAAGAACACCAGAGGTGCCGTCGCGACCGACAACCGATACCGCACTACACCCTCTTACCTCCTCGAAAAGCGATTCACTCAGGCGGCGATCCCGGATAGGATGTTGGGTGATGGGCAAGCAGTATCAGAAGAAGAGTTCGACCACGAAGCGGCGAGACAAGAAGGGACACGGTCCTTCGCGCAGCACGGCTGGTGGACCAACCACGGGAGTGATGGGCAACATGATCGGTGGTTTCCGTCGTGCTGTGGGCTCCGACGATTCGAAAGATGGCAAGGGCGTTAGCCTTCTTTGGACCGCAGTGCTCGTCACGGCGGCCATCGCGATCATTGCATGGAACTTCGCCCGCTAGTCGCGAATTGCCCGCCAGCGCAACCAGTGGTCCGCCAGCACTAGTGCGACCATCGCTTCGCCCATCGGAATGAATCGCGGCAGCAAGCATGGGTCGTGACGACCGGTCGTTCGGATGATCGTGGCGTCGCCGCTCGAAGTGACGGTGTCTTGGCTGCGCGGCAGACTGCTGGTTGGCTTCACCGCGGCTCGGAGCAAGATCGGCATGCCACTGGAGATGCCGCCTAGCATTCCTCCGTGACGGTTAGAACGCGTACGAACGTTGCCCTCCGCATCTGTCTCGAACGCATCGTTGTTCTCGCTGCCTCGGGCCGCCGCGACCGCGAAGCCCGCGCCATATTCCACTCCCAACACGGCAGGAAGACTGAATAGCGCCTTGCCGAGGTCGGCCTTGAGCTTGTCGAACACCGGCTCACCGAGACCTGCTGGCACGTGACGGGCGACGATCTCCGCGACGCCGCCAATCGAGTCCTGGTCCTTTCGCATCTTCTCGATGAGCTTGATCATCTGGGCCGCGGCTGCAGGATCGGGGCAACGAACGATGTTTGGCTCGCCATCCGGAAGCGTTTCGACCTGCTCGAGCGACACCTCATGAGGGATGGTCGCTTTGATATCCCCGACCTGCGTGACGTATCCCACGACCTCCCCACCAAACGCGTGTGAGATCAGCTTCTTGGCGACGGCACCCGCCGCGACGCGCGCCACAGTCTCCCGAGCGCTGCTCCGACCGCCGCCGCGATAGTCTCGCCTACCGAACTTTGCATCGAAGGTGTAGTCGGCATGCCCTGGGCGGTATGTATCTTTGATGTTGCCGTAGTCGCGCGAGCGCTGATCTTGGTTGCGAACGATGATCGCGATCGGCGTGCCCGTCGTCTCCCCCTCGAAGACGCCGGAGAGGATTTCGGGCGCGTCGGGTTCCTTTCGCTGGGTGACGATCTTGCTCTGACCAGGGCGGCGGCGCGCCAGGTCGGGGATGATGTCTTCCTCGGAGAGCGGAAGCCCTGCAGGACAACCATCGATGATCACGATGTTGGCGGGACCATGGCTCTCGCCCGCGGTGGTCACTCTGAAGACTTGGCCGAACGTATTACCCGACATCAGCGCTCACTTCTGCGAGCCTGCGTTCCGGCCGATCGCACGCCCGACGAAGAATGGTCCCATCTGTTGAATGTACTGGGAGGTTTGCACCGTCCCGCGCATCGACTGAACGACGTGCGAAAGCGGGTGGAGCTCCGCGCCAACCAAGCCGATCAGGAACTCGTTGTCGTTCGTGTCGAGACCGTGGCAGGCAAGGCGCACGTCATGGGCAAGGTCCTGCTCGCCGTAGGCGCGTCCGATGGTCGCGTGCTCGCGGAGGATGCCACCCTTCTCTCTTCGTTCGAGCTGCTCGAACGCACCGGTGCGGCGCAACGGGTACCACACCGCCCAGTTCCACTCCGGGTTCAATACCGTCTGGCGCGGACGGTCGAGAATCCAGAACGGCAGGTCCTGCTCGTAACCGCTGCTGTACGTCCGTCCGATCATCGTGAGCTCGGGGCGGAGGGTCCAGTCGCGTAGGGGCTCGTTCTCGAAGAGCGGGCGAACCGCGTCGACGAAGAGCGCCGGGTCCTCACTGAACGT
>CAYZDM010000498.1:0-2912 GCA_964476875.1 uncultured Sandaracinaceae bacterium
CACAACACGCCGTTGCTGGGTCGCGAATTCATCGGGCGGCCCGCGATGACAATCGTCGCGGGTAATGTGGTGTACGAGCTGGAAACATGACCAAAGAAGCACACCTCGTACTTGCAGATGGGACCCGTTTCACCGGGCTAAGCTTTGGTGCCGAAGGCGCCGCAACCGGCGAGGCGGTGTTCACCACTGGCATGACCGGCTACGAAGAGGTGCTCACCGATCCTTCGTACTGCGGTCAGATTGTCACCATGACGGCGCCGCAGATTGGGAACACCGGCATCAACTCGGAAGACAGCGAGGCCAAGCGCCCCGCGCTGCGAGGCTTCGTCGTTCGCGAGCTGTCGGCTGTTGAGAGCAATTGGCGAACTCGAGAGTCGCTCGACGCCTATCTGCGGAAGTGTGGCATCGTAGGCATTGCGGGTGTCGACACGCGAACGCTCACTCGCCACATACGCGACGTCGGTGCTCAGATGGCGGCCGTGGGAACGGAAGACCCCGCCACCCTGCACGACAGGGCCACGGCTGCGCCACCGATGACGGGACTGAACCTCACCGGAGAGGTCACCACTCCGGAAACCTTTGAGTGGACCCAGGGCAGCGGCGTCTGGGCGGAGCCGCGCGATGGCGCCCGTCCATGGCATGTCGTGGCGATGGATTTCGGGGTGAAGCTCAATATTCTGCGCTGTCTCGTCGACGAGGGATGCAAAGTGACGGTCGTTCCTGCGACCGCCAGCGCCGAAGAGGTGCTCGCGCTGGATCCAGACGGAATCTTTCTGTCGAACGGCCCAGGTGATCCCGCCGCAGTGTCTGGCGGTATCGCGACCGTTCGCGAGCTTCTTGGTCAGCGTCCAATCTTCGGCATCTGTCTTGGCCATCAGTTGATGAGCCTCGCGTTGGGCGGTCAGAGCTACAAACTCAAGTTTGGTCACCGAGGGCTCAATCAGCCCGTCAAGGATCTCAAGACGGGACGTATCGAGGTCACCACTCAGAACCACGGTTTCTGTGTCGACCTCGATTCCCTGAAGGACAAGTGCGAGCTAACCCATCTGCACTTGAACGACGGCACCTGCGAAGGAATCGAACACGTCGAGACCGGCGCGTTCAGCGTCCAGTACCACCCCGAGGCGGCCGCGGGTCCGCACGACTCACGGTACCTCTTCCAAAGGTTCACCGATGCCATCGCCCGAGCACGCAGCTGATCTCGAACGGGTGCTTACGCGCGCGGCACAGGAGTGTGAAGCCACACGCGGGGTCTGGTTCGGAGACGGCTTGCCCCAGGCCGTGCGAACTGCGCTCGAGGCCCTGGGCCGCCACCTGAGCGACGAAGTGGCCGCACTCGCATTCGTCGAAGTCGACGAGGTCTCCCCACAGGGCCGAGCCACGAGCCACGAGCAGCCTGTCGCGGCCGGGTGCCCGGTCATCGGCCTGAGCACCGCTACCCTCGACGACCTCGCCAGCCTCCTCGGCCCCCGCTGTGACGCCGGCATCCAACTCACGCGACTGATTTGCCCCGTCGCTGTCTTCGACTTCACCCCCGACGGCGTCCAAGTCCGAGAAGTCCGCCACGGTCTAACCGCCGCCGACCTCCAAAAACAACTCCCCACCCCCCTCTGGGCCGCCCCCGACCTAAAAGAACTAGGCACCCATTAAAAGGGGACTGTCCCCTTTTTCGAGGGGTTAATTCGCTCGGACTGAATCGGCCCTGCGCTGACCCTTTGGAAAAGAGGACTGTCCCCTTTTTAACTCTTGGGTGAGGACTTGGGCGGTGTGGCTGCGTTTGCGTTTGGCGATGGTTTCGGGGGTGCCTTGGGCGATGACTTGGCCGCCGTGAATGCCGCCCTCGGGGCCCAGGTCGATGATCCAATCGGACGCCAGCATGACGTCGGGGTGGTGTTCGATCACTGCGACGGTGTCACCTCGCTGCACCAGTCGATCGAGGACACCGAGGAGGCGATCAACGTCGTCGCGGTGGAGGCCCGTCGTTGGTTCGTCCATGACGTAGAGCGTCGGTCCCGTGTTGATGCCGGCCGCGAGCTCTGAGACGAGTTTGATTCGTTGCGCCTCGCCCCCGCTGAGGGTGTTGGACGGCTGACCGAGATGGAGGTACCCGAGGCCGAGTTCGTTCAGGAGCTCGAGCGGTTGACGGAGCTTGTTCACCGGCGAGAACACCTCGACGGCCTCGGCAACTTCCAGCTCGAGGATCTCGCCGGCATTGAGCCCTTGCCAGCGGACGGAGAGCGTTTCCGGCGTGAAGCGCAGACCGTTGCAGGTCTCGCAAGGGACGTGCACGTCCGGCAAGAAGGCCATCTCGACATGAATGGAGCCCTGCCCTTTGCACTCCGGACAGCGGCCCTCCTCGACGTTGAACGAGAAACGGCTCGGTGTATAGCCACGCGCGCGCGCTTCGGGGGTCCCTGCGAGGAGTTGACGCACCGTGCTCCAGATGCCGATGTAAGTGGCCGGAACCGAACGGGGCGTGCGTCCAATCGGACTCTGATCGATTTCGATGGCGCGCTTCAAGGACTTGAAGCCCTTGATCTTCTTGAAGTCACCGGGCTGGAGATCGTTCACCATTCCCACAGCCTCGCGGGTGGCTCGCAATAGGACCTCCCTGACCAGGGAGCTCTTGCCTGACCCGCTGACGCCCGTTACCGCGACAAAGCGCTCCAGCGGGAACCTCACGTCGACGTTCTCGAGGTTGTGGTGGTTGACACCGGTCAACTCCAGCCAAGTGACTCCCCGGCTGCTTCGTCGCTTGACCGGCAACTTCGGAGGGCGCTCGAGGGCGGCGGCCGTCACGGAGCCCTTCATCTCACGCAACGCGCCCTGCGACAACACGCGACCCCCATGCTTGCCGCCCCCGGGGCCGACGTCGATGACGTGGGCGGCCGCGCGGATGGTGTCTGCATCAT
>CAYZDM010000499.1:0-2911 GCA_964476875.1 uncultured Sandaracinaceae bacterium
GTGTGCATGACACCATTCGCCTTAGGGACGCGGGATCGAACCTACCGCAGGCTGTAGTTTCTCTCTTCGAATGTGGCTTCTGCTGCTAACGTGCCGGGAGCGCTCGCATATGTGCTCTCGCCCGCGACCTTATCGACCGATGCCATCGATCCCGCAAAGCCAGAGCCCACAGAGACGCTCGCTCCACGCCCGTCACCTGCCACTCGCAGATGCTGTCAAGCAGCGCGCCCGCCTGGGCGACCTGCCGATGACCACTGACTTCCAGCAAGCGCTCGAGCAGCAGGGCCTTTGGCCGCTACTACCGACTTCGATCGACGTCATGCAGATCAACGTAGGCAAGCTGTGCAATCAGACGTGCCGCCACTGCCACGTCGACGCCGGCCCGGATCGCACCGAAGTCATGACGCGCGAGACCGCGGAGCAGTGCATCGCAGCGCTTCGGGCAACCGCCATCCCAACCGTCGACATCACCGGGGGAGCGCCCGAGCTGAATCCCAACTTTCGCTGGCTCGTTGAACAGTGTGCGTCGCTCGGCCGGCACGTGATGGACCGGTGCAACCTCACGATCCTCGAGACCGGTCCGCATCGCGACCTGCCCGAGTTCTTCGCTAAGCATCGAGTGGAGCTCATTTGCTCGCTCCCGCACTACCAACCCTCGTGCACCGACTTGCAACGAGGGGACGGCGTGTTCGAGAAGAGCATTCGGGCGCTCCGCCGACTCAACGACCTGGGCTACGGCAGCGGGGCCTCGGGGCTTCGCCTCGTCTTGGCCACCAATCCGGTGGGTGCCGCGCTTCCCGCCGCGCAAGAGTCCATGGAGGCAGAGTGGAAACGGGAGCTCCAACGTCTCCATGGGGTGTCGTTTGACGCGCTTTACACAATCACCAACATGCCGATCAGTCGCTACCTCGACTGGCTGCTCGAAACCGGAAACCTCGAGGGCTACATGCGTCGCCTGGTCGAGTCGTTCAATCCGCAAGCGGCCCATGGAGTCATGTGTCGGAACACGATTTCGGTGGGATGGGATGGGCGCCTCTACGATTGCGACTTCAACCAAATGCTCGACATTCCGGTATCCGACGCCGCGGTGGGACACGTGCGCGACTTCGACCTCGATGCGCTCGAATCGCGCCGCATCGAGACCAACCGACACTGCTTCGGTTGTACCGCGGGCACCGGTTCGAGCTGCGGCGGCGCCACCCTTTGAGACCGAGCAATGAACAACGGAGCGTCCACGTGCTCCACACGACGGGATGCCCCAATGTCCCTCAATGCCCGGCACGCTGACTCCCACACCCACGGTCGACTCTGACCACCCGACGATCGCCGCTTTTGCCAAGACGCACGCAGGCGATTCGGCGAGCCCGCGTGATCGCGCAGTCCGGCTCTACTACGCCGTCCGCGATGGCATTCGCTACGACCCCTACGCGCTCACACTGACCGTCCCAGGGCTGAGGGCGAGCACCACCGCCGAGTCAGCGCGAGGCTGGTGCGTGCCTAAGGCGATCCTGTTGGCGGCGTGTTGCCGAGCCGAGGGGATTCCCGCGAGGCTCGGATTTGCCGACGTGAAGAACCATCTTTCGACCGAACGTCTACGCAAGTTCCTCAATACCGATGTGTTCTACTGGCATGGCTACACGTCGATACAGCTCGATGGGAAATGGGTGAAGGCCACCCCAGCATTCAACATCGAGTTGTGCGAGAAATTCGGCATCAAACCGCTGGAGTTCGATGGCACCGAGGATTCGATCTACCACCCGTTCGACCTCGAAGGCCGCAAGCACATGGAGTATCTGCGGTTTCACGGTGAGTATGACGACTTGCCGCTCGACACGCTCATGGCGAGCTACGTCGAGCACTATTCGAACTCGGTCCTGACGACGATAGACGCCAACTTCGACCGAGACGTCGAAGAGGAAACACGCGACTTGCGTTAGGTGCCGTGGCGGTCATCGCCGAGGACTACCTCGACCGGCTCATGGGCATCGCCCAGATGCACGACCGCGTCCGCGCGACCGGGCATCTCTTCCCACATGAAACGCGTCAGACGCTCGAAGTGCATGATGAAACGCCGCACGGCGTCGGGTGTCATGACCTCCGACCCACCGCCGGCCCGCAAGCGTATCTCCTGCTCTTCACGCCACGCGTAGACGCGATCAAAATCGGGAGGACGCAGCATCACCAGAAGGTCCAGCTCTGCGAATAGAGCCTGATACTGTCCGGCGAGCTCCCGATTGACGTGCCAGCGCCAGTCCCCCGTCGCGTCCTCGAGCCGCTCGAGCTCGTTGACCGGAATCTCGAGTTCATCGGTTCGCTGCGGTCTTGCTCCCACGCACCAACCCTCGAACAGAACCACATCGCATCGACCCTCCCACGGGGGCCATTGCGCGACCGGACGCCGCTCGTCCGTCGACTTGTCGAAGCGGGGGAGCGCAATCGGTCGGCCCTCGCGCAGACAACGAATCACACGAACGCCGAGCTCGACGTCGTGCGTCCCCGGAACACCCCTGGTGGCGAACAGCGGGTGAATCGTGTTCGCTCGCTGGAGCCGGGCGGCTCCCGACAAGTAGAGATCATCGAGCGAGAGAATCGCTGCCCTCAAGCCATGAACGCGCTCGAGCAACTGCTGCAACAGTCGGGCTAGCGTCGATTTGCCCGTTCCCTGTGCCCCGTTTAGCCCAAGCACCAAGGTCCGATCCTCTGCGTGGTCCGCGACCCAAGCGGTCATGGGGACATAGAAATCAGCGATCAGCGCGTCCGAAGGCCGCCGAATCCCCTCGCTCGCACACCAAGCTTCGACGTCGACCCGCACATCGGGGAACTCGGGACGCAGCCTGCCACGGAACGAGATGGGCCAGAGCATGGGGCTATCCTATCATCGACGGGACCCCGACACTGGCGCCAAGAGAAG
>CAYZDM010000500.1:0-2910 GCA_964476875.1 uncultured Sandaracinaceae bacterium
CGGTGTGCACCCAGTTGGCGATAGGCCCGACAAAGCCGGTGAAGCCGAGCGCCAACCAGATCATCATGAAGGTCGCCAGTTGCTGAGGCATTCGGTAGGGGAAGCTCGGATCGAGCCGGCCTCGAATCCAAATGAAAGCAAACAGCGCGTAGACGACCCCCGACATCCCTCCGAACTTCGTTGGTCCCGAGACGATGAACTCGAGGGAGTTGGAAAACGCACCGGTAAGAAGCACGAACGTCAACAGGTAGCGGCCTGAGAACACGCGCTCGACGGCGGTCCCGAGGTCCTTCATCCACCACATGTTGAAGAAGATGTGCATGTAGCCGAAGTGCAGGAAGATCGGCGTGATCAAGCGCCAAGGTTGGCCTTGCCAAATCGCGCCGAGGTTCCCCCAAACGTAGCCGCCCTCTACGGGCACGAGCGGGATGAAAGTGAAGTAGCGGACGGTGTCTATCTTGTCCCCGGTGTCCGTCAGCAAAAAGACCACGACGCTGATGGCGATCAGACCTGTCGTCACCGTTCCGATGCGCATGTTCTGCTTGGCGTCGATCTGTTGCCGGATCTTCTCCGTCTTCACGCGCAGCTGCTCGTCAGCCTTGGCTTCTTGCCGGCGTTTCGCCCGCGCCTTGCGGGCCATGTCGGACACCTCGCTCGACTTGGGATCGAAGCCGTTCAAGAACGTGCGGGCTTGCTCCATTTGGGTTTCGTCGTGAACCCACACGGCAAACGAGCTGTCCCTCGTCTCCTTGATCGTCGTCGCCACGCCCTCTGCGTAGAGTGCATCACCGAGGGTCTTGGCCTCGGCCTGATCGGGGACGGTCGTCAACAGGCGCATCGCGGGCCGGAGTGTAGCCGCTTCGATCGCTGATTCAATCGCCGCGGACCATCGCGTACATCACGCAGTCGCGCGGCGCGTCAGAGCGATTGGGATGGTGGCCGTACTGACGGAGCCGCCCCTCATATTGCATGCCGACCTTCTCCATGACGCGAGAGGAACGAGTGTTCTCTTCGTCGCAAAGAGCCTGAACACGGGCGATTCGCGGGTCTTCCAAGGCGGCCTCGCACACGCGCTCGAGTGCTTCAGGCATGTATCCCTCGCCCCAGAAGCGACTGCCGAGCGCAAAGCCGATTTCCACGCGGTGGAAGTGGATGGTGCAGCCGATAGTCCCCACCAAGACCCCATCCTTGCGCTCGATGAGCCACATTCGGTGGCCCATGCGGAGGTCCCAGGCGTCGATCGCCTGTTGGAAGTATTCTCGCGTCTGCGCGGGAGTCGTGTGTGCCGCCCAGGTGAGATAGCGGGTGATCTTCGCGTCACATGCATAGGATTCGAACGCGGCCGCGGCGTCTTCGACCGTCGGGCGGCGCAGGATCAGTCGCGCCGTTTCCAACTCTTCGGGCGGGAACTCCACGCCGCGCTATAGCACGGCACCGCTTCGCGATGGATCCGCCTGGACCCACCTGATAGGTTGCGGGCCATGTCCGGCGCGGAGCCACTCGACGATGCCGTACGGCGCCTCTGTGAACGCCTCAACTACTCTTTCGCGGACAAAGGGCTCTTGCTCGACGCGCTCACGCACCGCTCCTTCAGGAACGAGCGACCTGACATCGCGTTGGCCGACAACGAGCGCCTGGAGTTCCTTGGAGACGCGGTGCTTGGCCTGGTGGTTGCTTCGCTCCTCTACCTGCAGTTTCCTGACTCAGACGAAGGGGAACTCACTCGGCGGCGGGCGGACTTGGTCAGTGAGAAGGGCCTCTTCGAAGCCGCTGAGGAGATCGGCGTAGGCGAAGCGATGCGGCTGGGAAAGGGCGAGGAAAAGTCTGGCGGCCGCTCCAAGTCGCGCTTGCTCGCCAGTGCTCTCGAAGCGTGCGTGGGCGCCATCTATCGCGATGGCGGCGCCGCCGCTGCGTTTGCTGCGGCTCGACTAATCTTCGAGCCTCGCTTGCACACCAGCGCCCCCGGTCGCCGTGACGCCAAGTCACGAGCGCAGGAGTGGGCGCAGGCGCATCTAGGTGGAACACCGGTCTACCGAATCATCGCGACCGACGGCCCGGACCATGATCGAGAGTTCACCGTCGTGCTCGAACTCCACGAAAAGGAGATCGCCACGGGCGCAGGCCGCTCGAAGCTCGAAGCGGAGCAAGCCGCCGCGAAAGCATCGCTCGAACTCTGGGCGGAGCAGGCGGCCTCCGAGGTGAACGCGGACAGCTGAACTAGACCGCGCGCGACGCTGCGTAGGCTTCGAGTCGCGCGTGCGCCCAGTCGACGTCGCGCTGCAGCTCGTTGTACTCCGGCCCTTCATAGAGTTCGTCGAAGGCTTTGAGTGCCACTTCTGCTTTGGCCAGCTCTTCCCGCACGGTGTCGGGCTTGATGTTTTCTGGCGATGCGAACAGGTCGGTCAGCAGGAGGACTTTGTCCGGCCCGCCTTCGGCGAAGCCTGGGCCGATCGCCGCGATGTTCTTCTTGCCATCGGTTTCCCACACCAGGAGTCCGCACTTGAGCGCGGCCAGGAGCGGAAGATGGTTCGGAAGCACACCGAATTCGCCTTTGACGCTAGGCGCCTGAACCGAATCGACTTGCGCCGAAAGAACGGAACCGTTCGGCGTGACGACGTCGAGTTGAAGATGCTCGGAGTTAGCCATCGTTCAGCCGATCACTCCTTGTCGCGCTTGGCGAAGGCTTCCTTCACCTCTTCGATGTTGCCCTTGAGGTAGAAGTCCTGCTCTGGCACGTGGTCGAGCTTCCCGTTGAGGATCTCCTCGAAGCCGGACACGGCCTCTTCGAGCGGCACATACGCGCCCTTGAGCCCCGTGAACTGCTCCGCCACGAAGAACGGCTGCGACAGGAATTTCTGAATCTTACGCGCACGGTCGACGACCATGCGGTCATCTTCGCTGAGCTCGTCC
>CAYZDM010000501.1:0-2897 GCA_964476875.1 uncultured Sandaracinaceae bacterium
GGGATCTCCGATGTGGCGACCACCTCGACAACCTCGCCTTCGACTTCGATCACGTCCTGAGGAGCCCGGACCGAGCCGTTGTATCCGGGCGCGTACACTTGTACTCGGCCGGTCGCGATTTGCCGCTCAACCCAGGCTCGAACCAAGCCCGCAATGACCCGACGCGTCGGCGGCATGACCATCGACAGGCCGGCCACGTCAGTCAGGATGCCGGGCGTAATCAGCATCAGTCCGCCGATGAAGATCAGCAGTCCGTCGATGACGCCGTCCTTCGGGATCTGCTGGCGCGCCATCGCCTCCTGCCAACGCCGGAGGACCTTGGCCCCCTCTAGCCGCGCGAACCACGCACCGAGCGCGCCCGTCAGGAGCACCAAACCGATGGTTGGGACCGGCCCTAGAATCCGCCCGACCGCGATCAGAAGATACAGCTCAAGGAGCGGAACGACTGTGAATAACAGGAAAAGACGGCCCACCAGACGAACCTAAGTCCAATCCTGAGGGTGCGCTACCCGTCCCCGGGTCGACGCACGCCTCGGCGAACGGCCGCGTTTGTTTGGCGTCGCGCGGTATCTGCCGTACACCCGGCCGAATGAACCCGCCGACGGACGCGTCGATGAGCCCGAAATGGGGACTACGTTGCCTGCTGGGTGGCGCGCTCATGGGGCTCGCCAATCTGGTCCCCGGTATCAGCGGCGGCACCATGCTCCTGGCCGCTGGTATCTACCCGCGATTCATTCAAGCCCTGGCCGACCTCAGCGGGCTCCGCTTTCGGAAGAACTCGTTCATTGTCCTGGGTCTGGTCGGCGTTGCCGCCGCCACGGCGATTCTATTGGGTGCAGGTCCTGTCAAAGACCTGGTCGTGGAGCACCGATGGGCCATGTACAGCCTGTTCATCGGACTGACGCTGGGCGGCGTCCCCGTCCTCTGGCAGATGGCACGCCCCGCATCGGGTATCTTCTGGGTCGGCACAGCGGCCGGGCTATTGGTAATGGCGGGCCTCGCGTGGCTTCAAATTTACGGTGCGAGCTCGGGGGCGAACCGAGAAGGCATACCCATGATGTTCATCGCAGGGGTCGCCGGTGCGAGCGCGATGATTCTTCCCGGCGTCAGCGGTGGCTATCTACTGCTGGTACTCGGCGTGTACGTGCCGGTCCTGAGCGCCGTTCACGCACTCAAGGAAGCACTCAAAGCCAACGACCTCGCTAGCGCAACAGATCCGGTGCTCGGCGTGGTCTTGCCGGTCGGCATCGGAGTAGCGATTGGCGTCTTGCTGATCAGCAACCTGATCAAAGTCGTGCTCGACCGTTACGAGCAGCCGACCCTCGGCGTGCTGATGGGACTGCTGGTCGGGGCGGTGTTTGGCTTGTGGCCTTTCCAAGAAGGGGTCGCGCCGAAGGTCGGCGAGATGTTCAAAGGGCAGATCCTCACTTCGGAGCGACTCGCGGAGCTGGGGCCGGACAAGTATCCAACCGAGTTCTTTTCACCCAACTTCACAGACGTGATGATGGCGCTCGGACTCATGGGCGCCGGCTACATGGTGACGACGCTGGTCGCTCGCGTGGGTGGCTCCAAGTCTCAACGCGCCTAGCCCTCAGTTGTTGAGCAGCTCGTCGCACTCCGCGCTGATGTAGCCGAGAGCCACCAACTGGCGGCAAAGTTCCGGTGTCATCTCCTGCTTCTCCTCGGTCAGCCCTGGCTTCTGATTGGGAGCACCTGCAGAGGAAGCCAACCAATGACCTCGGTTCTCGGCCCCGAGGAACTGCCCGTGAAGGGTGCGGAGGTAGCGCTGCGCGATGGGCTGCTTGCTGCCATCGAGCTCGGTCTGCTCCCAGTAGTCGTTCTCGAGATCGAACATGACCTGAGAGAGGTTGCCTCGAATAATCATCTTCCAATCACCGCCACGAATCACCCGCCGGTGTTCAAGGAAGTCGCTGAAGGCCACATAGGGCCCGGTGGGCCAATCGCCGCGCATGAACCCCAGCAGACTTCGGCCCTCGAACTTGTCGGGAATCGGGACGCCGGTCGCTTCCAGCACGGTCGGCCCAATGTCGATGGTGCTGACCACCGGGTCGATCCGCATGTTCCCAGGAATCACGCCGGGCCATCGGAACATGAGAGGCACGCCGAGCAGCTCCTGATACACGGAATGCCCATGTCCCCAAGACCCGTGCTCCTGAAATTCCTCTCCGTGGTCAGACGTCACCACGATGATCGTGTTCTCGTCGAGGCCCAGCTCATGGAGCTTCGCGAGAAATTTCCCGAAGTACTCGTCGTGGTAGCTGATCTCCCCGTCATGCAGCGCCTCGATGTGTTCCTTGTCGCGCTTCGTGAAGGCGTACTTGGTCGGGTTCTTTTTTGCATCGTCGAGCATCAAGTGCGTGCGACGGTTCTGCACCTGGCCGTTGTACGGTTCAGGGTCGTACATCTCGAGGAATTTCGCGGGGGGATCGTACGGGACGTGAGGGTCGATCGTTTGGATGTAAACGAAAAATCGGCCGTCCTTGTTCTTCTCGATCCAACCCTCAGCCTCGCCGAACACGTTGGCGGCGGTAGTGTTACGCGCTTCCCGGATGTAGTTGGTGTAGTGATCCCAGCCCTGGTCGAACCCGAACGCATTGGACACATACCCGTTCGCGATGAAGCTCGCGGTCTTGAACCCGGCCTTCTGATAGACCTCGCTGAGCATCAACGCGGACTTCGGAAGCTTGGAGGCGTCTTGTTTGGTCTTGTGCGTGGCAGGGTGCAGCGAAGTGAGAACGCTGGCGACGGAGGGCTTGGTCCAGTTCTCAGGCGCCTGGGAACGCTCGAACAGGGCGCCCGCCGATGCGAACGCGTCGACCGTGGGCGTCTTGACGCGGGTCTTGGGGTAGTAGGCCTGCAGCTTGCTCGCGCGTAGC
>CAYZDM010000502.1:0-2892 GCA_964476875.1 uncultured Sandaracinaceae bacterium
TCCCAGTCTCCTATTCAATGATTCCGAGGATGTCGTCTTCGCGGAGGATCAGGTGGTCTTCACCATCGATCTTGACCTCCGTGCCGCCGTACTTGCCGAACAGGACGAGGTCGCCCTTCTTCACAGCAAGCTTCCGGACCTCTCCGCTATCGAGGATGCGTCCGGTCCCGACCGCGACCACCTTGGCCTCGATCGGCTTTTCTTTGGCGGTATCCGGAATGATGATCCCGCCCTTAGTTGTCTCTTCTTCCTTCACTCGCTTGACCAAAATGCGGTCATGCAATGGACGAATGGCCATTTATCTCTCCGTTTTCGGGTAGTTAGGCTAGCGACAGCCTGTTAGCACTCTATGCTTGAGAGTGCTGATTCGGCGGCAACCTAATCCTGACCCGTAGGGAGTCAAGCCTTGTAGCGAGGCTTTTTGAAGAAGTCTCGGCAGCGGATTTGCCGGGGTGGGGGAGCATGCTAGCCTCGGCGCCTATGGCACGAGTTACCGTCGAAGACTGCTTGATACACGAGGAAAACCGCTTTGCGCTGGTCATCCTGGCCGCCCGGCGGACCCGCCAGCTCATCAAGGGCGCCCCGGCCCTGGTCCACAGCAGAAACCGGCCGATCGTGACCGCGCTGCGCGAAATTGCTGACCAAAAGGTCTACTTCTCCCGCCCCGTTCGAGGTGCCGTCGAGGAGTACATCATCGAGACCAAGGCCAACAACGACACCCCGGTCTGACCGGCTCGGGGGCGTTCGCGCCATCTTTGCAGCCTGAGACCCCCCCAGGTAGCCTGGTGGAGGGGTTATGGCTCGCATCAGTATCATGGGGCCAAGCGGGCGGCAGGAGCGTCAGCTCTTCCGCCACAATTCGCTTGGACGGCATCCTAGGAACACGCATCAGGTCCTCGACCGTGTGGTGTCCAAGGAGCACTGCCACATCGAGCTGATCGAGGAGCGGTACGTCCTCAAAGACCTCGGCTCGCTCAACGGCACCTACGTCAACGGCAACCGCGTCAGCCAAGACCAGCCGCTCGAGCCAGGTGACGAGATCACTATCGGTTCGACGCGCATCGTCTTCGAGCCCGAGGAACGACCCATGGGCGTGTCGTTTGACGCCTTGCTGAGTGGCGAGTCTCGGGAAGCCACGAACCGTTTCAAGATCGGCGACACGGACGCTGGCCCTCTGATTCGCGCCAAGGTGTCGGTCCTCGCCGAGAAGACCTTCTTCGCCGAAGAGCTGGTTCAAGACGACACTTCCCTGCGCCGCGACTACGAAAAGCTCCGTGCGAGCTACGAGGTCACGCAAGCGATCGAGCTTGGCACGAGCATCACAGCCCTGTGCAACAAGATCCTCGAAGTGGCGTTTCGACTCGTCCCCGCTGATCGGGGCGTCGTCCTCTTGCACAACGATCAGAACATTCTCGAGCCGGTATCGGTGCGCACGGGGGAGGGCGTCGATCCCGAGCAAGAGGTGATCGTTTCGAAGACAGTCCTCG
The DNA here is from genome assembly GCA_964476875.1 of uncultured Sandaracinaceae bacterium. Classification (GTDB taxonomy): domain Bacteria; phylum Myxococcota_A; class Polyangia; order Polyangiales; family Houyiibacteriaceae; genus SG8-38. Next base: position 1,488 of record CAYZDM010000502.1, read on the forward strand.
ATACCGTGGTGCGCGAAAAGGAGGCGGTCCTCTCGCACGACGCCTCCACGGACTCCCGTTTTCAAAGCGCGCAGTCGGTCATCATGCAAGGCATCCGCTCCACGATGTGCGTGCCTCTGATCCACAGCGACACGGTGCTCGGCGTGATGATGCTCGACTCGAAGCTCGCCACACACGTCTTTACCGAGAAAGATTTGGCGCTGTTCGAGACGGTCGCGAGCCAGGCTGCCGTTGCGGTTCAGAACACCCTGTTCGCCAAGAAGCTCGAACAGGAGGCCGTGACCCGTGAGCGTTTTCGCCGATTACTGTCTCCGGACATCGCGGAGCAGGTTCTGTCAGGAAAGCTCGAGGTGAAGAAAGGCGGCGAGCTCCGGGAGACCACCATCTTGTTCGCCGACATTCGAGGCTTCACCAGTATCAGCGAATCTTGCGACCCCCAGATCGTGGTGGACGCGCTCAACGAGTACTTCGAGCGCATGGTCGAGATTGTGTTCCGCTACGAGGGGACCCTCGACAAGTTCATCGGCGACGAAATGATGGTGCTCTTTGGATCGCCCGTCGCGCATCCCGATGATCCGATTCGTGCGGTTCGTGCGGCTCTCGAGATGCAAGAGGCCCTCGAGACCATCAACGCGCGGCACGAAGCGCAAGGGCTACCGCCGTTCGAGATCGGTATCGGGATCAACACCGGCGAGGTCGTGGCGGGTTACATCGGAAGCAGCCAAGCCCTCGAATACACCGTTATCGGCGACCCCGTGAACACAGGGTCGCGCCTCTGCTCGCTAGCCAAGCGGGGCCAGACCCTGATCAGCGAAGGCACCCTCGGAAAGCTCGGGGACCAATTCGAACTCGAAGAGCTTCCCGCCGAGAAGGTGAAGGGCAAGGCACTGCCGATTCGGGTCTTCAAGCTGCTCGGCCGCGCGGTTTGTGAGTAGCCGAGCCTGAGCTTGCCGAGCGGGGCAGATATGCGAAGTCCCAGTCGTATGGCCCATCTGGATTTCGAGACGCCCTTGGTGGAGCTGGAGGAGCGAATTGCGGCCCTCAAAGAGCTCACGGAGGCCGGAGCGCCGGAGGCCGAGGCCATCGACGGACAAATCGAGACCCTGGAGGCGCAGGCCGAGGATCTCCAGCGCAAGCTCTACGCAGACCTCGACGTTTGGAAAAAGGTCCAGCTGAGCCGTCACCCGGACAGGCCGTATTTCCGCGACTATCTCGCGCTTCTCTTCGAGGATTTCATCGAGTTGCACGGCGACCGAAGGTTCCGGGACGATCCCGCAATCATTTCTGGGTTTGCTCGCTTTGAGGATGAAATCGTTGCGGTTATTGGCCACCAAAAGGGCCGAACAGCTCGGGACAAGGCACTACGCAACTTCGGAATGGCGCACCCAGAAGGATATCGGAAGGC
>CAYZDM010000503.1:0-2887 GCA_964476875.1 uncultured Sandaracinaceae bacterium
CCTGATCACCGTGAGCTTCGCACAAGACGGCAGCGGCGCCTTCCAAGGTGTGCTGAAGCGGCGTTCGTTGTGACCTTTGACCTGCGTGCCGAGCCCCAGCGCGAAACGCCCGCCCGAGTTCACCTGGATCGACCAGGCCTGACTCGCGAGCACCATCGGACTTCGCGGAAAGGCCACCGTGATCGCCGTCCGAGCCTGAATCCGCTCGGTGGCGTTCGCGACCATCGCTGCGTGAATCATCGGGTCTCCGACGATCTCCGGAATCGCAAACCCATCAAACCCCATCGCTTCCGCCCTTCGGCCGGCCGCGGCGAGCTTGACCCAGTCGTTCTCACCATTGAACACGTCGATCTTCATGCGACCCATCTATCACGGTTGACCCTGCAAATCAGGGGACCCGACGCTTCCTTTACGCAGCTCGCGGAAAGTGAGATCATCCTGTCAATAGGCAGAGCATTGGAGGCACCACGAAGGGGGTGGTCATGCGTTACACGCTTCTTCTCTTGTTACTGGTCGTATTGGGTCTGAGTTCTGATCTAGGCACTAACGAGCGTGCCCAGAACGCCGAGCTGCAGCCGATCATCTTCGCAGCGGTCCTCGGGTCGCATTGACGGCCTTCTCACCGGTCGCTTGACCGGCTTGGAGTTCATCCTCGACAATCCACCGCGATGAACGCCAACACCTACGGTCGCGTGGTGACCCTGACCCTTGCGCTCTGCGGCATCTGGACCGCGTCGGCTCAGGCCCAGCAGTCCTCGACGACGTCCAGCGTCGTGCAGCTTTTCGTCTACTCAGACCCACCTGACCTGACGATGCCGTGGCAGACGGAGGGGGCCGCCCTCTACGGCGGTTCGGGCGTCATCATCGACGGCAACCAAATCCTCACCAACGCCCACGTCGTCGAGTACGCGGTGGGAATCGAAGTGAAGCGCGCCGATACCAGCGAACGCTTTCCAGCCAAAGTCCTATTCATCAGTCATGACGCCGACCTTGCACTCGTCGAGGTCCCGGACGACCGTTTCTTCGAAGGCTCGAATCCACTACGGCTCGGCAAGATGCCTAAGCTCCGACAAGAGGTTCAGGTGTGGGGTTTTCCCGAGGGCGGCACGACACTCTCGATCACATCAGGCATCGTCTCGCGCATCGAAGTCGACACGTACGCCCAGTCAGGCCGACGCCTGCTCTCGACTCAGATCGACGCCGCGATCAACTCAGGCAATAGCGGCGGTCCGGTGATCAGCGATGAGGCGATCGTCGGCATTGCGATGCAGGCGCTCGAGGAAGCGGAGAACGTCGGATACATGGTGCCGGCTCCCGTCGTCCGACATTTTCTGGATGATGTGAAGGACGGACGCTACGACGGCTTCCCGCGTCTGGGAATACGAGTTCAGAACATGGAGAGCGAGGCCCAGCGCGTGGCGGCGGGCATGCGTTCGGGTCAGACCGGCGCGCTCGTCATGCGAGTCGATTATGGCTGTCCGTCGTATGGCGTGCTGAAGCCAAGAGATGTGCTGTTAGCGATCGAACGTCACCCGATCGCCAATGACCTCACCGTCGCGTCGCCCGAGATTGGGCGCGTTCACTACTCGATGATCTACCAGAGCCGTCAGATCGGGGAACGCGTCCAGGTGTCGATCCTACGCGATGGTCAACGCCTCACGAAATCGATTGAGCTCCGCGCACACACGCCGCTGGTCCCGGGCCGACGCGCGACGGAGCTGCCGCGGTACCTGGTGTTCGCCGGCCTGGTGTTTCAGCCACTCACCGCCGAGTACTTCGACTACTTTCGTGAACCGCCCCCGAATCTCGTCAGCATCCCGTGGAACAACGGTGTCACCAAGGAACGCCACGAGGTCATCCTGATGCAGCGAGTGCTGCCCGATCCCGTCAACCGCGGCTATCAGAGTTGGGAAGACGAGGTCGTTCGCCTCGTCAATGGGGTCGCCCCGCGCGATATGACCCATTTGGCGGAGGTCATAGACCGCACCCAAGGACGCTGGCTCCGGGTGTTGATGCAAGACGGTCACCTGATCACCGTCGACCGCGCCGCGGCCCAGGCCGCCACTGAGCGGATCCTCCAAAGCTACGGAATCGCTGAAGATCGCTACCTTGGAGGCGATTCACGTCCGGCCAGGAAGCGTCGAAAGCGCCGGCGATGAGACCGCCAAGCTCCCCCTCTGGACAAGCTCGAGGCAACTGCTACCTTGCCCGAATCGCCCATTAGGGGCGCGGTAACTCACCGTGGGTTACCACCACGCTGCCGACCTGTTCCTATCAGACCCGCACCGTGAAACGACAGAACGGTGCCCAGGGTTCGAAGAAGACATCGGCAAGAAGAAGAGACGCGAAGCAGGCGTACGGGAGAGTTCCCAGCGTCATGCTTCGCAGATAGATGAGAGAAAAAGACAATGAGTAAGAAACTATTCGTAGGTGGCCTGAGCTGGAACACGACCGACAGCGAGCTTCAGCAGGCTTTCGAGGCTTGCGGCAACGTTGCCGAGGCCAAGGTCATCACCGATCGGGAAACCGGTCGCTCGCGCGGCTTCGGCTTCGTCACGTATGAGGACGAGGGCAGCGCAGGACGCGCGGTCGAGGAGCTCAACGGCTCCACGCTCGACGGTCGTACCATTCGGGTCGACACGGCCAATGACCGTCCCCGCAACGATCGTGGCGGCTCGGGCGGCGGCGGCGGCGGCGGCGGCGGAAACCGCTGGTAGTCCACGCGTGAGCAACGACTTTGAATCCCTCGGGGTCGGCGGAACCTTCCGCCGTGCCCTGGGGGACAAGGGCTACACACAGCCCACACCGATTCAGACACAGGCCATACCCCAGCTCTTGCAGGGGAAGGACCTACTGGGCGTTGCCCAGACCGGGACGGGGAAGACCG
>CAYZDM010000504.1:0-2886 GCA_964476875.1 uncultured Sandaracinaceae bacterium
CTTCGGAGCGTCGCGCCCAGCTCATCGAGGTGGGCCGCTCGGTATTCGCCAAGCATGGCTACGAGGGCACCTCCGTGGAGGAGATCGCCAAGCGCGCCAAAGTCTCGAAGCCCATCATCTATGAGCACTTCGGTGGCAAAGAGGGGCTCTACGCGGTCATTGTCGATCGCGAGATGGACTACGTGGAGCGCCGCATTACCGAAGCCATCTCGTCCGGGTCACCGCGTGAGCGCGTCGAGCGCGCTTCACTCGCGTTCCTGAGCTACGTGAGAGATCACCCCGACGGCTTCGCGGTGCTGTCCCAAGACTCACCGCTCAGCTCTTCGAGAGGCACTATCTCGAGCTTGCTGAACGACCTGGCCGAGCGCGTCGGCGACGTGTTCGTAGCTGCGCTCAAGGAAGCCGGCTACGACACCAAAGCCGCCCCAATCTATGCCAACGCCCTCATCGGCATGGTCACCTTCGTCGGCACGTGGTGGACCGTGGGGCGAAAACCCCCCGTCGAGGAAGTTGCCAAACACATCGGCGGCCTTGCCTGGATGGGCCTACGCCACCTCCCCAAACACCCCAAACTCAAAGACCGCGCAGACTAAAGCAAAAAATATTCGAAGCTTTGTCGAGACCAACGGGAGCCGAAAAGGGCTCAAGTTCAAACCAAGACTGAACAGCTTCACGAAGACCGACTACCGTACGAGTTCCCACGTCACCCAGTTCAATGTAGGCTGGCTGTTCTAGGTTCACCCGGCTCGGCGGGGGCAAACGAGCGATGACTTCCAATAGAAAACGCCAGATTCACGATCTGCTGAAAGGCATCGAAACCGGTGATCCTGCGGCGGTAGAAGTGGTGAACGAGGCCAAGTACATCCAGCACAACCCTCACAATCGGGAGGGGAGCGAAGGTCTGGCGGAGCTCTTTGGGCGACTTGCGAAGACGTCTCCCCGAGTCGGCATCGTTCGAATATTTGAGGATCGCGACTACGTCTTCGCTCACACCGAGTACGACTTCGACGAACTGGTGATCGGCTTCGAGGTCTTCCGCTTTGAGGACGGCTTCGCAGTCGAACACTGGGACAACCTCCAGACCAAGGTGGATGCGCCCAACCCTTCGGGGCACACCATGAATGACGGGCCAACCGAGGTGGTCGACCTCGACAGCACTGTGGCGAATCGAGAACTCGTCACGTCGTTCGTGAACGAGGTTCTCATCGAGGGGCGACTCGAGAAGCTGAATGACTACGTCGATGCTCCGGCCTACACCGAGCACAATCCGTACCTATCCGACGATCTGTCTGGGCTGCGGTCGGCCTTGTCCGGCGGCGCTGCGGAGGGCAGCCGGACGGTCGATTACCAGCGAACTCACCGCGTGCTCGCCGAGGGAGACTTTGTGCTCACTGTGAACGAAGGCTTCCGGTCTGGAGTTCACAGCTCCTTCTACGACCTCTTCAGGGTCGCCAACGGCAAGGTGGTCGAGCACTGGGACACCACCTGTGAAGTCCCCCCGCGCTCCGAATGGAAGAACGACAACGGCAAGTTCTGAGACCGAAGCAAAAGTCGCCGCTGGAGGGACGGACGACACGGTTTTGTAGTCCGGTCGCCGCGTGCTAGAAAGTTCGCCAGACTTCGGAGGTCTTATGCGTGGATGGTGTAGTTTGTTCTTGTGTGGTGCTCTCGCGTTCGCAGGTTGCGGTGACGGCAACGAAGCGGCCGGCGGCCAGGGCGGAGCCGGTGGCGATGCAGGTAGCGGTGGAAGTGCAAGTGGTGGTTCAGGCGGCGGAGGCACCGGTGGCAGTCCACTGGTCGACGCGTGCCTTGGCGAACTCGGACTGTTGGCTGAACTTGCTGACACCATCATCGACACGACGACCGAGTGCACCGTAGGCGGCGCGGGGTGCCTGTTGGCGCCAAGCCTGACTCAGTGCGTCGCTGACTGCGTCGAAGCGGAAACCGGCATATCGAACGACTGCGCTTCCTGTTTTGGGTTGGTCAGCAATTGCATCGTGTCGAGCTGCGGGCTCCAGTGCAGTGGCGACGCCGAGGCCCCCCAATGCACGGCATGCCAGGAGACGGCGATGTGCGATCAGGTCTTCGAAGACTGCGCTGGGTTCTCGCCTGATCTCGGACTCGGTGGGACCGGCGGCGATGGCGGTAGCGGAGGCGATGCAGGGGCCGGCGGTGCCGGTGGCATCGGAGGTGCCGGTGGAACAGGTGGAGCCGGCGGCCTAGTCGACTGAGCCAGCTATAGCTGCAATGGAATCGTCGCTACGGCGTCGAGAACCGAAAGCTGAGCGTGGGCCCGTGCAAGAAGAGGTTGTATGTGTCGATGAGTCGATTGTTCGGCCGACCGCGCGCGTAGATGATTTCGTATCCCATGCCAATGGCAAACCAGCTCGTGAAGTGATACTCCGCACGAGCGTTAGCGTGGGTGCTGACATCAGCGCCGACGGTGAAGCCGCCGACATTGGCGTCGAGATAGACAGACCAACCGCTCGGTGGGTCGAAGATGGTCTCGAGGCCGATCAGAGGTTCGCCCCAGAACAGCGTCTGCGACAGCATAAGCCTCTCGCTCGCTCCCTCGGCGTTTGCGATCAGGACCGCGAAGCGTCCTCCCGCGTAGGGCCAAAACGCAAGTTGGGTCGGCCGCGTGGCTTTGCCTATGCGTAGTGTGGGCGTGTTCCATTTGACGATTCCATGGCTGAGTACGGCCCAGAGACTTAGCCTGCCAAGGGTTTGCGACTGGTCCCTTAGATTGAGCACAGCATGGTTCCCAAGGCTCACGGCGAGCGCGTAGAGCCTGAGGGTTACATTCCCTACCCGGAAGGTAAGGCCCCCCAACAAACCGAAACGTAAACGGGTCTGGAAGTCGAGCAGCTGCGGCGTTCCTTCCTC
>CAYZDM010000505.1:0-2884 GCA_964476875.1 uncultured Sandaracinaceae bacterium
TCGACCCCGCCACCGGAGAGGGCATCATGCGTCTGCTCGATCGGATCAACAAGACCGGAACCACCGTCGTCATGGCCACGCACGACCAGCGCATCGTGAACACGATGCGCAAACGCGTGATCCAGCTCGACCGAGGCGTCATCGTGCGCGACCAGGCCCGCGGCGTCTACGAGTGATCTGAACCAATGCTGTCACGACTCCGATACACACTGCGCGAAACCTCCGACAGTTTCCGCCGTAACGCCACGCTCACCCTCGCATCGATCATCACCGCAGCGATCTCGCTGCTCGGCGTGGGCCTCACCCTGCTCAGCCAGCACGCGTTCGACAATCTCCTCGCCCGCTGGGAAGGAGGCGTCGAGATGATCGTCTTCATGAACCCGACCGCGACCGAGGATCAGCTCACGCTCGTCGACGACGCGCTCGCCACGAGCAATCAGTTCATCGAGAGCTCCGAGTACTGCGACGAGATCTGCTCGCTCGAGGAGGCAGACCGCATCTTCGCCGGTGAGCCGGGTGTTCGCGAGTTGCTCACCGAGGACACGATCCTCACACAGTTCAAAGCCGTCCCGACCGAAGGAACCGACGTCGACTTGCTCAGACAGGTGTCCGACCAGTTCGCCGAGCTTCCCGGCGTGTACGACGTCAGTTTCGCCGAGGACCAGATCAGCCTGATCAGCCAACTCCAGAGCTTCTTCGGGTTCCGGCTCCTGTTGTTGTCGGTGTTTCTGCTCCTCGCCGCGATCTTGCTGATTTGGAACACGATCAGAACAGCGATCTTCGCTCGACGACGAGAGATCGAAGTGATGAAACTGGTCGGGGCCACCGACTGGTTCATCCGCATCCCCTTCATGCTCGAAGGGCTGTTGCACGGCATTATCGGCGGTGTGCTGGCGAGCGCAGGGCTCTGGGCCTGGAACTCGCAGTGGACCTCCGGTGTCGAGAGCTTCCCGGACAACAGCGGATTCTCCGCGCTGGTGGTGGTGGATGGCTACGACCAGACGGTCATGTTGATCATGCTGGTCATCGGGGCGCTGGCCGGGGCCATCGGCTCCGGAATCGCTGCATCGCGGTTCCTCGACATCTAGCGCGCGCGTCCCGCTCACGGGTCCTGCCCCCGATACATGCCGAGGCGTGCGGCCTGCGGCCGGTCCTCGTCGTGCATCCGGGTCACCCGCTCGCTGTCTCCGCTGCTCGTTGCCACCTTCGTCGGTGGGGCTCCTGCGCCGCTGGCACCTGCCGCTCTGGTCCACGGCCTGCTTTGGTCGCTTCTGCTGTCGTCGTACTGGCTGAGTACGTTGCTCTCTCATGGAGTACACGCAGATTGCTTATTCGGTGGCTGATTCCGTGGCCACGATCACTCTCTCGAGGCCGGAGCGGATGAATGCGTTCACCGACGTCATGATGCGCGAGGTGATCGACGCATTCGATCGGGTCGATGCCGACGATGACGTGCGGGTGGTCGTCGTCACCGGAGCGGGCGAGCGTGCGTTCTGTGCGGGTGCCGATCTCGGTGGTGGCGGCGAGACCTTCTCCAAGGGCGGCTCCGATATCCAGACCGCTGTCGGCGTGCCTCGTGACGGGGGCGGCATGGTGTCTCTGCGGATCTTCGACTGCAAGAAGCCGGTGATCGGGGCGATCAACGGTGCTGCCGTCGGAGTCGGCGTCACGATGACGCTCCCCATGGACATCCGACTTGCGTCCGACAACGCCCGCTTCGGGTTCGTGTTCGCACGCCGCGGCATCGTGCCCGAGGCCTGCTCGTCATGGTTCCTGCCCCGTTTGGTCGGGATCAGCACCGCAGCTGAATGGTGCTATTCGGGGCGGGTTTTCCCGGCCACCGAGGCACTCGAACGGGGATTGGTGCGCAGCGTGCACGCACCCGAAGACTTGTTGCCAGCAGCGTACGAACTCGCTCGCGAGATCGCCGACAACACGGCTCCGGTCTCGGTGGCACTCACCCGGCAGATGCTGTGGCGCATGCTCGGCGCCGACCATCCAATGGAGGCGCACCGTGTTGACTCTCGTGGCATCCAGTCGCGCGGCGCGAGCGCCGACTCCAAGGAAGGCGTCGAGAGCTTCCTCGAGAAACGCCAACCCGCGTACCCGGTCAAGGTCTCCGACGGCTTGCCCGACCTGTTCGTCGACTACGTCGAACCCGACTTCCACTGACACCGACGGCCCGATGCGATCAGCGCACTACGTGCCTGTGTCGGCCGGCTGTCTGACCGACGCCGGCACGTTCGTTGTGCCGTATGACAAGCCCACGGTCAAAGCAGCTCCGATGGCCAAGCGCGACCACCTGCTCGATCGAGGTGTCGAGGCGGAACTGATCGAGCACGACGAACCTGCCGGGTGAGTTCATCGACCGAGTGACGCGTGGCACGTCATGATTTGGGAATTCCTCAAGCTGGCTGCGGTTCTTACCGATGTCTTGAACACGCCGATGAAGATGGCGACATGGGTGAACCACCTGGGGCACCGAAGAATCGTGAAGAGGATCTGACATGACGACGATGTTGATGGAAAAGCTGCAAACCGGCGACGTGATCGAGATCAAGTCGGGCGACGACGTGATCACCGTGCTCGTGCTGCTCGCCACCGACGACGCACTCGTGCTCGATCCCTGCGACGGCGCCACGCCGTTCGTGCTCAACACCGAAGAACTCGTCGAATACCGCAAGTTCGACGCCGAAGCGATGTTCGCCGACGCCTGAGCGTCGGCCGAACTCATTCGGCCACCAGATCTCCGGAAGCGGTTTCCCCCCCTCCGCTTCCCGGAGAAGTCCCCCTAATGTGGGCGCCGTGCACGACACGGCGCCCACATTGTTTTTCCGAGCGGGCGGCATGCCGTTCTTCGAAGCGCTGGTCGACGCCTTCTACG
>CAYZDM010000506.1:0-2881 GCA_964476875.1 uncultured Sandaracinaceae bacterium
GCCACTAGGCATCACCCTGGACCCGCCGATCAACTCGCGAGACGCATCCAAGTTGCGGGTGGAATGTGGCTACATCAACGACACCGATGAGCCCCTGACCTACGGCCTGTCTGGCCATGAGATGTGCGTGTTTCTCGCATACAGCGATGCGAACCTCAAGATTGGCGCGACCTCCGGGGCCAACACCCCCATGGGGCCTGACGAGAACGGCGTACTGATGAACGAAACCGATTGCGCTGCGGTACTCGCAGTCCCAGCCGACTGACCCGCGTCGCCACGATGCGCGCCGCTGTCGGCTTCACCGTGCCGCACCCGTCTTCTAGAACAGCAGCCGTCGTCTAACCGCTCGTCTTGGCGCTGATGCTCCTCACCACTTCGGGATGCAAGAAGAAGACGACGAGCGATCCCGCGGCAGAGCGAGCTTCGGTGGGCGTGGACCACGGGCCTCGACTTCAGAAGGGGAAGACGCACGTCATCTTCTTGATCATCGACACGGTGCGGGCCGACAAGATGGGCGCCTACGGCTTCGACAAGCCCGCGTCTCCCGAGCTCGATCGGTTCGTGACAGAGGGTGTGGGTTTTAGTCGCGCCATTGCCCAATGCTCCTGGACGCGTCCCTCGATCGAAAGCATGCTGACCGGTGTCTATCCGCGGACGCTCGGTCTGTACGAAGAGGAGAACCAGCGCCTCGGCGACAATTTCCAAACGCTCGCTGAGCTGTTCAAGAAGAACGGCTATACAACGTTAGGTGTGACTGCGAACCCAAACATCAACGCGGGAATGATCCTGACCACCCGACACGTTTTGCTTTCCTTGCTCCATCACTGTCGAATGAACGGACGGCCCGCCGCCCTTTGCTCATCAGGAGAGTAGGGACAGTGGCGACACCCCGAGCCACAACAGCCTCCCCGCGCTCGAAGCGCGCCCTCGATCATCACGAATAATCCGGTCTCCGGATCGAGATAGCCTTCGTCACCACGTTCCACGGCGTCCCGATGAGCGCGCAACACATCCGGGGAAAGCTCAGACACCTCCCCACTTTGATCCTGAACCAGATTCAAGCAACCCAATCGCCGCGAGAATTATCCCTTCGAAAAAGGGGACTGTCCCCATTAATCGAGGGTGATTCTGGAGGCTCGGATGAACTCTGCGGTGGCGGGGTGGTCGGTGTGGAGGAGCTCTTGGGGGGTGCCGGTGGCGGATATTTGGCCTTGGTGCAGGAAGCTTAGGTGGTCGGCGATGCGCACGACCGATGCCATGTCGTGGCTGATCACGATCGAAGTGACTCCGAACATCTCCTCGGCTTCGGTGATCAGGTCATCCACCATTTCCGTCGTGATCGGATCGAGGCCGGTGGTGGGCTCGTCGTAGATCAATATTTCGCTTTCGAGGATCATCGCGCGGGCGACGGCGACCCGTTTCTGCATGCCACCCGAGAGCTGCGCGGGAAGCTTCTGAGCCGCCCCCGCGACGCCCAGCGCTGTCAATCGGTCCATCACCCGATCACGAACCTCCTTACGTGAGAGGTCGGTATGTTCGCGGACCGGAAACGCGACATTGTCGAACACGGTCATGGAGTCGAACAGCGCCGACATCTGAAACACCATGCCGAATGTTCTGCGCATCGACGCGAGATCGAGCCCCTCGAGCTTGGCGAAGTCGACACCATTGACCAGGAGTTGGCCTGAATCGGGCTTCTCCAGCCGAATCAACTGACGCATCAGCACGGTCTTACCGGAGCCGGAGGGACCGATGATCAAATTCGTTTTACCGCGATAAATGTCCAGCGAGGCGTTGTTCAGCACGTGATGGGAACCGTAGGACTTGTTCACGTCGCGAATGCGGACATGAATCGGGTCGTCCTTCACCTGCGGAGGCAGCGGCGCGCGGGTCAACCGCATCAAGTTGCCGCGAAAGATCTTCATCAGAAGAAGCCCTCTCCCAAGACCAGACTCGTCACGAGGTAGTCGAGCATGAGGATCGCGATCGCGCTCTGCACGACAGCGCGGTTGGTCGCACGGCCTACTCCCGCGGCACCGCCCTCCGCGTAAAACCCCTGTCGACATGCGATGAGCGAGACGGCCACACCGAAGACCATGGCCTTGATCAGTCCTTGGGAAAGATCGTCCCAATCGACGAGCCACCTCAACCGGTCCATGAACACGCCGGGGTCGAGCCCGAGAAGCGCCACCGCTACGAAAAACGCTCCGAACACCCCGACCACGTTGAAGAGCATCGTGAGCACGGGCAGCATGACGAAGCCGGCAACCAACCGAGGCACGACCAAGTACTGGACCGGGTTGATGGCCATCGTCACGAGCGCGTCGATCTGATTCGTGACGCGCATGGAGCCGAGCTCTGTCGTCATGGCGCTCCCGGCGCGACTCGTGACCATCAGCGCGGCAAACACAGGCCCCACCTCTCTGGCCAGCGCCAGCCCGATGACAGCGCCGGTCTGGTTCTCGGCACCGAAGTCACGAAAACCATCGACCAGTTGGAGCGCGAGCACGCCCCCTACGAACACCGCCGTCAACGACACGAGGAAGATCGACCCGATGCCGATGAACTCCATCGACTCGATAAACAGTCGCCCGCGATACGGAGGGCGAATCCCCCAAAAGACCGCCTCCCAGAGAAGCTTGAACAGCGCACCGATCTCGACGAACGGGGAAAGAAGCACCCCCAGGATCCATTCGCCTAAATCACGCCCCACAGCAGCCAATTTCGGCGCTTTCTCATCGGTCGCAGGCGCAGTGGGCGCGGCGTCAGGCGCGGCGCTTCATACCATGGTTCCGACTCAAGACGTCAGCCATTCAGATAGAGGCGGGGCACTCGACGCGACACGTTGGTCAACACCTCGTACGTAATGCTTCCGGCCGCG
>CAYZDM010000507.1:0-2868 GCA_964476875.1 uncultured Sandaracinaceae bacterium
CCGGACACTGCAAGCACGTGGCCGCGGTGATGGTGGCGTTGCGCGACGAGGTCCGTGCGCCGCGAACGAAGGGCCCACAGCAGCAGCAGAGCAAAAAGAAGAAGAAGGCCGAGCCGGTGCATGTCCCCGGTACGGTCTCCGCCGGCGGCAAGAGACGGCGCTCGCGACGACGACGTCGAGGTGCGGGCGGCGCAGAGGGTGGAGCGCTCGAAGTTCTTTCACCCCGTGAGCTACAGGCGAGGCGAGGCGAGGTCCGGGGCCCGATGGACGCTTGGCTTCCCGCCGAAGCGCTTCCGAAGCCACTCGAGTTCGAGTACCGCATGACGGTTCGCGCGGCCTCGATCACGGTCACGCCCGTCATGGATGGGTCACGGAGCGCTGTGCCGATCAGCGAGGCGCTCAGCGCGTTCAACATGGTTTCGATCGACGAACGACCGCTGTTCCGCGCGCTCGCTCGCAACATGAATCGGGGGCAGACCACGACGGCCGAGCTTCGCGGCGAAGACGCTGCGGAGGTTCTCGAGATGCTCAGCGATAAACGGGTGTTGCTCGAGCCGGCGTCCATGGAGCTGCGTTTTGCCAACGAGGCTCTGAAGCCTCGGATAGAGCTCGACCCCGCCAACGGGGACAGCCTTCGCGTGCGCGTGGTGTTCTATCTCGAGAGCAACAAGCGCCGCTTCGCGCTTTCGAGCGGAGCCTGGTTCGAGGGGACACCGGGTTGGCAGATCGACACCACCGAAGGCGTGGCCCGGCCAGTAAGCGAGCTAGTGACGCCGGCCTGGTTGCAGCGGCTGTACCGCTCGCCGGCGATGGTGCAGTCGCACCAAGACCTTCCGGAGCTGCTCGGCGAATCGATTCCGCGGGTCGCCGCGCTTCTTGGCGCTGACCTCCCCGACCTGAGCTCGGTGGCGGACCTCGTCGATCAGAAACCGCGCTTCGAGCTGAAGGCCAACGGCGACCTCATCGATGCCCGGGTCCGACTCTACGTCCGCTATGAAGACCAGGAGTTCGACGTGCCGCCGGACGACTTCCCATCACCTCTAGCGTTTCTTCCGCCAAAGCGGGGCCAGACGCGACCGCGCGTCGTACGGCGTGACGTGGGCGCGGAGATGGCCGGCGTGCAAGCGCTTCTGAACCAGAACTTCGAAGTGTCGGAGTCCGGCGAAGAGCTCGTCGCCTCGGGCGATGAGGCGATCGCGTTCTGGACGAACGGTATCGGCGAGCTTCCCGAGGATTGGGACCGCTTCATCCCGGACGACTTGGTGGACGTCACCATCCGCGACCAGTCGGTGACTCCGCAGATGCGTGTATCGAGTGGTGTCGATTGGCTCAATCTGGACATGAAGTTCGAGTCGGGCGGCGCCGCGGTGCGTGAAGAGGAGCTCCGGGCTTGCCTCGAGCATGGGCGACGGCTGGTGCAGCTCGAAGACGGCTCCTACGCACCAATCGATCCCGAGAAGGTGGGGGATGTGCTCACGCGAATGGCGGAGATCTACGCCACCGCGGGCATGAAGGATAAGCTTCCCCTCTCTCAGGCGGGACGGGTTCAGGACCTGCTGAAGATGGTCCAGAACGCCAAGGTGTCGGCGTCGGCCAAGACGCTCTTCGCGAAGATTGAAGACATCGACGAGATCCCCAGCGTCGCCAAGCCTCGAACGCTCAAGGCCGACCTCCGCCCTTACCAGAAAGACGGGTTCTCGTGGCTCGTGTTTCTCCACGAGCTCAACAGCGGCGGCATTCTCGCCGACGACATGGGCCTCGGCAAAACCATTCAGGCGATCGCGCTCCTGCTCTGGGCTAAGGGCAAGTACAAGCGCAAGCTCAACCTGGTGGTCGCGCCGACGTCGGTGGTGCCAAACTGGGAGCGTGAGATCAACAAGTTCGCGCCGAGCCTCAAGACGGTGGTCTGGCAGGGCGCGAACCGCAGCCAGCGTGCGGCGGAGCTCGAAAAGGCTGACGTGATGATCACCAGCTATGCGTTGCTGCGTCGCGACGAAGAGCTGCTGCAGGCGCTCGACCTTCGCTACGTCATTCTCGATGAGGCACAGCACATCAAGAACCCGATGAGTCAGACCGCACGCTCGGCCAAGAAGTTGAGCAGTGAGCGAAGGCTCGCGCTGACAGGCACTCCGATCGAGAACCGACTCAGCGAGCTCTGGAGCATTTTCGACTTCGTGTCGCCCGGGCTACTCGGGACCCTCAAGACATTCGAAGAGCGCATCGCCCGACCGATCGATCGCGGCGACATGGAGACCGCTCAGCGACTGCGGGCCACGATCAAGCCGTTCGTCATGAGGCGCTTGAAGCGCGACGTGGCCGCGGACCTGCCGGACAAGATCGAGCAGGAGATGATCGTGCCGCTCGCCGAAGAGCAGTCGAAGCTTTACAAGCAAATCCTCGGTCAGGTGCGCAAGAGCGTCCTCAGCGAGGTCGAGAAGAAGGGCGTCAGCAAGGCGCAGATTCAGATTTTGGCCGCGCTCACCCGCTTGCGGCAGGTCGCATGCGACCCGCGCCTGATGAAGCTCCCCGACACCGACTTCGGTGACGACGACAGCGGCAAGCTCGGTGCGCTTCGCGAGATCATCGACGAGGCTGTCGATGGCGGTCACCGCGTCCTGGTGTTCAGCCAGTTCGTCCAGATGCTGAATCACATTCGCGCAGCCCTCGACACCGACGGGGTCCAGTACGAATATCTCGACGGCTCGACCAAGGACCGCATCGATAGGGTCGACCATTTCAACGACGACGCGAGCGTCCCCGTGTTCTTGATCTCGCTCAAGGCAGGCGGCACCGGCCTGAACCTCACAGGCGCCGACACCGTCGTCCACTTCGACCCTTGGTGGAACCCCGCCGTCGAAGACCAGGCCA
>CAYZDM010000508.1:0-2846 GCA_964476875.1 uncultured Sandaracinaceae bacterium
CGACTTCGCGGCGAGTCTGAAACCAACTCAATGTTCGAATGAACAAACCAAATGCCGGGATGACCGCCCCACAAGAAGGCGGTCGGCGCTAGCGAGGTGGTCGTTCGACTCTGCGTGAATGCTCGGACTGCGCGTCTCCGTCGACCCAGACATCCAAGCGGATGCCCGTGCGGGGAGGTGCGGTCCAACGAATCTGTTGAGCCCAGCTCATGGCGACGGGGACCAGGGTGTGAACCGAGGTGCCGTGCGTGTTGGCGGGCATGCAGCGTGGGTCGTCTGTGCGTTCGCACCACAAGCGTGGTGCGGCAGGCTGCTCCCGCATCTGGGCGCTCTCCGCGCAACCCTTCGTCGAAAGCCGGTCGCACATGCAGTCAGCGGCATCAGCGGATGCGGCGTCGAGCAGCAATATCGCCGCGACCGCGAAGACCTGGAGGAGCGTTCTCATGAAGGCGAAAATAGAGTCTACCCTGCCAACGCAGGCCCGCAAGAAATCCCTCTCGGACGACCGGCGTTTGGGGGGGTGAAACCAGGGTGGAGAGTGCAGGATGTGGGATGGTGGGAGAGGAGAGAGTACAGGTTGGTGGTTTGGTTTCACCCCCCCTCTCGCTCAGGGGGTCAACACCCTGTGCTTCGGTTCTATTCCGCCGAGGGGGCGGGTATTTCGACCACACTCGGAAAGCCTGGAATCGAGCTCCGCAGAAGACCTTCCAGGCCCTCGAAACCGCCGATCTGTGCGGCTGCGCGTCCCACGTAGACGAGGCTCTGCGGGTACCATTGAAGGAAGTCCGGGTTCCTTCTGACCCTGTCGATGTAGATGAATCGGCCAGCGTCCTTGAGCTTGCGATGTAGGGCCACGCACCAGAATTCTCGGCGCACGGTGCTCGCATCCATACGACGCAGTGCAGCATATCGCTCGATCATCGATTCCTGGAGCGCCTGGTCTAGGGATACGTAGGAGTCGCAAAGGAGGGCGACCAGATCGTAGACGCGCGGCCCACGAAGCGCGTCCTGAAAATCGATGAGGGTGAGGGTGTCGTCCGGTGCCACCATCAGGTTCTTCGATTGATAGTCTCGATGAACGAACCCGGTGGGCATTCCTTCGATCGCTCGGACGATCCGCCCGAACGCCTCGCGAAGCGTTTCTGTTTGGGCGGCGTCAAGCGCACCGAAAAGTGCTTCGAGTCCCCACTCGCGAAAATGCTCGAGCTCCCAGTCGAGCAGATCGCGATCAAACGCTCGCTTGGAGACAACCGACCCGGCCGGTAGCTCGTCGCATCGTTCGTGCAGATCGACCAACAGGTCGACGGCGCTGCCGTAGAGTTTCTCCCGGTCGCCGGGCGGCGATTGCCGTAGCCGTTGCTCGAACGTGACGTCCCCCAGATCCTCGAGCAGGATGATTCGGCGCTCGAGGTCCTCGACGTAGATCGCGGGGACGGGAAGTCCCTTGGAGTCGAGGAGCTCTGCGACCTCCAAGAACGGCAGTCGGACGCTATCGGGTTGTCGGCCCCCCTCGTCGCTCCCGAACGCGTCTCCTGGCAGCAGCATGGCGATCACGCTGGCCGGACTTCCGGCCGGAGCTGCCGCAACGCGCACGCGAAAATAGCTGCGCGACGACGCGTCGCCCCGCAGTTTGATCACCTCGGCTGAGGGGACGGGCTTGCCGTACAATTTCTCGAGGGCCGGGTCGAGGTTGGGCTCTGTCATGGGCGGGCGCAGCGTACGTCAGTTGGGCGGGTTTGCGAAGAGAGGTATGTTTCCGGCGGACGATGACGGATTCAGCAAGCATTGGAGTCGGGTCGGTCTTGTCCGAGCGCTACGAACTCGTTGCGGAAGTTGCTCGTGGCGCCATGGGCGAGGTGTTCGAGGCCTTCGATCGGATCGAGGGATCCAAAGTGGCCGTGAAGGTGCTTCGCGCGGAGTACCTAGCCGACGAGTCGATGCGACGGCGATTTCGCCGAGAAGGGGCGGTCCTCAAGGCCATTGACCACCCCGCAATCGTCCGGCTACTCGAGATCGGTGTCGACGCCCAAGGTGTGGTGTTCCTCGTCACCGAGTACGTCGAGGGAGAGACGCTTGCCGAACGGCTGGCGCGCGGTCCGGTGGAGATCGACACCGTGGACGTGTTGGTGGACGCGCTTTGCGATGGGCTGAGTGCGGTTCATGCCCACGGTATTCTTCACGGAGATCTCAAGCCGGCGAACGTTCTCTGGCCACAGGAGCTCGGGCCTCGGCTCGTGGACTTTGGCGCGTCGAAAATTCTCGGTTTGGACCGGCTCACGGCCACCGGTGAGGTCAGCGGGACTCCAGCCTATATGGCGCCCGAGGTGTTGACTGGCAAAGCCGACGTCGATCAGCGCATCGACGTCTACGGCCTCGGCGTGCTGATCTATGAGGCGTTGAGCGCTACGCAGCCATTTCACGATGGTCACGTTGGTCGCCTAATCATGAAGATCGACGTGGGGGACTGCCTTCCCATCGACGCCGTCGCCGACGTTCGAGGCGCAGTCGCGATCGTGGTCGCTCGGGCCATGCATCGCGACCAGAGCAAGCGATACGCAGACATGGGCGAGCTGAAAGCAGCCTGGTCGGACGCGCGGGGCTCATGAGCGGGGCAGACGCCATACGAGCGGTGTGCGAAGCATCCAACATCTCCGAACCCGAGGGATGGGTCGCCTTTTTCGATGTGACTCAGGCTTGGGATGCACGCACTGATCTCACCTCCGCACGAAGCGACATCGAGCTCGCCGAGATCCTGTTTCTCGATGCAGCGCAGTTGGTTAGAGCGGGTTGGGCGGAGGCGGGTGCGACGCTAGTTGACGTCGGCGCAGGTGTTGGCGCCCCCACCA
>CAYZDM010000509.1:0-2845 GCA_964476875.1 uncultured Sandaracinaceae bacterium
GTGATGAGTTTGTTTGTTGAATGTGAGAGCCAGCTGGATCTTCGAGTACCAACGTTCGAGAAACTGCACTCTGTCTGGCTCCACGAACTGGTAGAGAAGGGTGAGAAAAGAGACGGCAAACATCAAGAAGCCGCCTGATAGGATCCAAATGGCCACGCTTGCGAGCCGAGTCCACATTGTGGTGACGGGAATCATGCGATGAGGCGGAGGGCAGCTGGGAGCACGTCGATCGAACGTGGTGTGAGGTGAAAGAGTTCGCCATCGACGAGGACGGCCTGGTGTGATGTCTCGACGAACTCGACGCGGTCGACCTGGCGGGTCCAGACGTCGTCGAGGGCGGTGTGGGTGCCCGCGAAGATGCGGGCGAACGCGGCGATCAGAGCGGCTCTGCTGAGGCGACCGGCCCGGATGATGTCGAGCAAGCCGTCTGCGACCTCTGCATCGGGCGCCATTCGCATCGAGCCGCCCGTGTACTGGCTATTGGAGAACGAGGTCAGCACCGTCGTGGCATCATCGGTGGTGCCGGCATAGCGGAGCGTGTTCCGTTCATACCGCAATCGGGCCACGCACACGAGGACCGCGGCGATGTAGCCCGCTGCCCCGAGAAACTTGAAACGCTCGTTGGTCAGCTCTCCGGCGCGAGCGATGAAACCAGTGCCCATGGTGTTGATGAAATGGATGATGCCATCGTCGTGTCTCAAACGGAGCACGTCGATCGGCGTGCTCTCGCCCCGCGTGATCGCGCTTGCGGCTCCTTCGAGGTCGGTGATGCCAAAGTCGCGTAGGAAGGAGTTCCCTGTGCCGAGCGGAAGCATGGCAAGCTCGCACGCCCCGGCGAAGCCGGCAGAAACGAGTCCGTTGACGATCTCGGAGGCCGTGCCGTCGCCTCCCACGGACAGAAAGCGCCGACCGCCGTTCTCGGCCGCCTCTCGAGCGAGCGTGGCCGCGTGTTGAGGTGCGTCCGTGAACACGACGCTCATAGCGACGCCGCGGCGCTCTAAGTCCTCCAGGGCGTCCGGTGCCAATTTTGCACATCGACCACCTCCCGCCGCCCGATTGACGATGGCCTGGTAACGGGCGCTCACCGCGCGTCGACCGCGACGGTTGATGTCAACGCTCTATCCATCGTGGCCTCGGTGTGCGAGATAGCAGATCTAATGTCCAGGAGTGACGAACACATTTCATTCGCGACCGCCCTCCGCGAGCGGATAACAGCCGGCGACGTCGATGGCGTCGATGCGCTCTATCATGACGACGCGGTCGTCTGGCGCAACATCGACAATCGAGAACTCGTGAAGAAGCAGATGCTCCGAGTCATCGACTTCTTGGCGAACCAGGTAACAGGCCTGCGATACGACGACGTGCGTGTACGGTCCACCGACGATGGCTACGTGCAACAGCACACCTTGAGATGCACTTCTGCGAGTGGGGAGCCGGTCGAAGCCCGGGCTTGCCTCGTGGTCCAGCTTCGTGACGGGAAGGTCATTCGACTGGACGAGTATTTAGATTCCGCGGCGATGGCGCCGCTTCTGGGCTGACCTCGGGCCGCGCCGGTCGCCGATTCCTCAGCTCGCCTGCGCCGTTCGCTGTCGGGGGCGCTTGCTCTTGCCCGCGCTGGGGTCCCAGCGTCGGAACTGTGCGCGCGGGTTCCGCTTGTCCGGTCGTGAGACCGCCCGTTCGAACTGCTGCGCGACGTTGGACGAAATCTCGACAGTAGAGCTCTTGGGCGCGACTCGGATCTGGCCGACCAGGTCACTCGATACGTCGCCACGTCGACAGACCATTGCCAGCAGTCGTCGCGTGTCTGCGCCGGCTTGTTGGCCCCAGCTGACTTGATACGTGATGAAGTCGCCTTCTGATCGTTGTCGATTCTGCGGTTGCCGTTTCTGCCCCTTCGGACCTGCCTTGTGAGGCGTGCGCTCGCGTCGGGACTGGCCTGCGTCGTCGCGGACTCTCCTCGGCGTGCCGTGGCTTCGCTGAGCTTCCCGCTTCAGCAGACAGGCGACCAATTCGGTCGGCGAGTGCTCTCCGAGAAGGCGTTCGGCAAGCTCGAGAGAGCGTTTATCGCCGTCGCCGCTGGAGTCGGCGAGCTCACGGACGAAGCTGTCGCCCAGGCGTTCGTCCGCGGCCGCAAAAATGTCCTCGGGTGTGGGTATGGGTTCCACCTGCGCCTCGACTCGTGCGCCGCGCAATAGACCTTTGACCCGGAACTCCGCCCGCGAGGCGGCGAAAATCACGTTGGTGCCGCGACGTCCGGCTCTTCCGGTGCGACCGCTTCGGTGTGTGAATACGTCGGCGTTGTCGGGAAGGTCCACCTGAATGACACGACCGATGTCTTGCACATCGAGACCGCGCGCAGCGACGTCTGTCGCGACGAGGTACCGCACGGCACCACTCCTGAACTGCGTGAAGGTGCCGGTTCGCTCTCGCTGCGTCATCTCACCATTGAGCGCGCGCGCTGCCAGGCCCGCCGCGCAGAGCTCATCGGCGAGACGCACCGTTTCGGTCCGGGTGCGCACGAACAGAAGGGTCTTGTCTTCGGGATATCGGAGCAGGACGTTGATCGCAGCGTTGAAACGGTCCGACTGGCTCACACGCATGACGACGTGTTCGATATCTGCATTCGCTTTACCGAGCACGGTGCCCTGCACCGAGACTGGGTCCTGTTGAAGCCGATCCGCAAGCCTCACTACCTCGCGGGGGAACGTGGCGGACACCAAGTGCGTCCTGCGAGCGTCCGGTGCATAGCCCAGGATGCCATCGAGCTCTTCCTCGAAGTTCATGTCGAGCATCTCGTCGGCTTCGTCGAGCACGACCGTCTCGAGCTGATCGAGCGTCATCGCGC
>CAYZDM010000510.1:0-2831 GCA_964476875.1 uncultured Sandaracinaceae bacterium
GGCCTTCTTGAGCTCGGTCACAGTGACTTCGCGAGTGACTTCGAGGACTTCGTAATAATCAGGCTTAGACATCGGGTTTTCGGGGTGTTGGGCGGGTGCAACATAAGTATGTTGGCCCCTTGGTCAAGGTCCGCGTCTATCCACGAGAAAACGGGGCGTTTCGGCTCAATCCTGAGAGCCGGTCCGCTCGACGGTTCGCGTCAGGACATCGCTGACGAGGGCGTCGGACAGCTCACCCGTACGCTGGAACGCGCGCATGTGCAGGATCGGCTCGCCGCCAAGGTCGGCAGCCGTGCGTCCGCGGATCTGTTGCGCGTACTTGCGCGGCTCGAAGGGGACCAGGTTTGAAAGGGGCTCGACCTCGAGTCGCTCTAGTAGCCCCTGAAGTGCGCGTAGTGAGTTCATCTTCATGTATGGGCAAGTCGCGCACCCGCCTGCTGTCGAGCAACCTTCCCCGCCGGCAACCCCCGGGACGACGCCGAGACCACTGTGCGGGTCTTGTGCGATTGCTTGGCTCGCTACCGGGAAGATGATCTCGGCCGACAACTCGGCTCCACCTTCGGACGCGTAGTCCTGAAGCTTGGTCTGAACCTGACGGACGATAGGAGTGATCATTCCCGCCTCCGTACCGAGGATGAAGCGTAGGTTGCCCCGACCTCCGGTCGCGATCGCTTCGTCGACCTTGCCGAGGACGAACGCGAGGATGTTGGACGTCGAACCCACCACGCCGTTGCCCTGACTCTGCGCCTGGAGAGCAAGCTCGAACATCTCACCAGGGACTTCGAGGTGCGCGGTCACGAACACCTCCGCGTAGTTCGCGCGAACCAGATCGACCACCTCACGACCAAACATGTGATGAACGATGCAGGTGCCCTGCTCAAAGTAGTGGAACCTCGGCAGCAGAGACCGAATCGATGATTGGTCGTGCGCAGGATGCAGCTGGCGAATCTCTTCATCCGGCATCTCCGCGAGGCGCTGGAACAGATGGGCGAGATTGTCGCCCATGTAAGTGTCCGGCCCGAACCAAATGTGAATGTCGGGTACCTGAGCGGCAGCCTGTAAGACAGTCCGCACGACATTCGACGAGGTGCAGGTGATGGTCGGAACGATCGCGTGCGCCTTGGCTTTGGTGACCAAGCTCGTGTTGATGTAAACGACGTGCAGCGAGCGCGGGGTCTCCGCAGCGCCACCGAGATACGCGCCATACGCGACGGCCTCTGCCGACTCGGCTAAAGAGCACCCGATTGGGTCGCTCGCTACTCGATAGACAGGAATGTCTGCGTGCCCGGAGGCGTCGAGCATCGCGCGGACATTCTCGCTCATGAAGTCGACGCCGAGAACCGCGATCGCGCGAACCCCTTGCTCCGCCATCGCGATCGCACGGTCGGCCATCGCTAGAGAGTCAGACACGTGAATGTGCGGCCAGTCGCACGCCGAGAGGACTCCCTGAAGCTCGGGGTCCATGTAGAAGTGGGCCACGACGCCAGTGTTCTTCTCGCGAAGGAGCTTGGTCAGGCGCGCCACGACGTCGCGGTCCGGCCGCAAGAACGTGGCTTGCGCCTCAGCAAATGCGCCCTGAGGGATCAGCGCATCAGCTGTAATTCGTAATGAGGGAAACACGGGCAGGGTCATCTGCGACCAGCTCCTAAAAGAGGAGTATACCTCCTGCCCGGCGCCCCGAATGTCAAGCGAGCTCACTCCAACCTCGGTCTACATCCACTTCCCGTGGTGCGCGCGGAAGTGCCCGTATTGCGACTTTGCGACCGAACCGATTCGATCAAAGGCGTTGCCACACGACGAGTACGCGACTGCGGTGCTGCGTGAGTTGGACGCCCGTAGTGCGGATTTGCAGGGGCGCGAACTGAAGTCGATCTTCTTCGGCGGCGGGACACCGTCCTTGTGGGGACCCAACGCCTTGCGACGAACTCTGCGTGGGATTGTCGACGCGTTCGATTCGGTGAGGCCCGACATGGAGGTCACAGTCGAGTGCAACCCCAGCTCGTTGACGCAGCAGAACGCGGGCCTGCTGCGCGAAGCCGGAGTAGGCCGCCTGTCGGTGGGCGTCCAGTCACTTAGGGATACGCACCTGAAGTTTCTCGGGCGACTACATGACTCCGACAGGGCGGTCGCCGCCCTCCAAGAAGCCAATCGGGAGATGCCACGAGTGAGCGCCGATCTGATGTTCGGGATGCCAGGCCAAACAACGACGGAACTCGGCGAAGACATCGCAAGGATCGCGGAAACCGGCGTAGAGCACGTATCGGCCTACGCGCTCACGATCGAAGAGAAGACGATGTTCGGCTCGCTCCACCGCGCCGGCAAACTGAGAGTCGCCCCCGAAGAACAGTACGCTGACCTCTTCGAGCATGCCGAGCAGTGCTTCGCGGACCTCGGATGGAACCACTATGAAGTGTCGAACTATTCGGCCAGTGGACAGGAGTCGCGTCACAACCTTCACTACTGGCGCGGTGGCGCATACTTGGGGCTCGGCGCCGCGGCGGTGGGTTGCCTCGATCACGGACCTGGAGTCGCCGAGCGATGGCGGAACGACCCCAACCCGCAACGGTACCTCGACAGCGATACGCTCGAAGCGGAGATCGAAGAACTCGGACCCGACGAGATCATCCGTGAGGCCCTGATGCTCGGACTCCGGACCTTCGACGGAATGAATTTGCGCGACACCGAGAGGCGAGCTGGGCGCGACCCAAAAGCGGGACGGGAACGAGAGATCGCGCAGGCTACGGAGCGAGGGAACCTGGTGCAGCACGGAGATTGGCTACGTGTCCCGCAAAACCGCTGGCTGAAACTTGACGGCATTGTGCGAGACTTGT
>CAYZDM010000511.1:0-2828 GCA_964476875.1 uncultured Sandaracinaceae bacterium
GAGGACCGCATCATCGCCAAACTCCAGAGTTCGGTGCGCGAGCATCCGCTGCTGCTGCTGCCCCGGGCTTTCCGGCAGCAGTTGATCGGGAAGGTCTACGAAGAGGCGGAGTTGTCCGAGGCGGCGCCCGACTGGGTGTGGACCGGCCAACTGAGTCGCAAGAATCAACAGATCTTCCAAGCACTCCTGACGGCGTATCGCGGCGACATCGAGCGTGTCCTCGCCCACATTCAAGTCGAGCGCTTCTACATATCGAGGCGCTATCGGGTCGGCGCAGTGACGATTGGCCCGCAGATGTCGGTGGATGCGTCGGAGCGCCAGATTACCGCGGACCGGTCGATCGACTCGCTTCCCGCCTCGTTGAGTGCGCTGACGCTGTTTGAGCCATTCGGCGAGCTGGTGGATGCGTCCGGCGGTATCGTCGAGTTCAGCGACCTGCTCAAGCGCCCGCTCGAGGCTTGGAAGTATCTGCTCTTGGCGATCGAGAACGGCGAGGTGTCGTTGCAGATGTCGAATCTCCCGATCAACGCGGTGATGCTCGCGAGCTCGAACGAGCTTCACCTGAGCGCGTTCCGCCAGCACCCGGAACACAATTCGTTCCGAGGGCGCATCGTTCGCATTCGCATGTCCTACCTGCTCGACGTCAATCGAGAGCGTGAGATTTACGACGGTCAGATCGTCCCCCAGATTCCCAAGCACGTATCGCCCCACACCACGTACGTCGCTGCGCTCTGGGCAGTCCTTACTCGGCTCCGACGGCCGGACGCATCTCAATTTGCCGATAGCGAGCTCGGCACCATTGCAGCGTCGCTCGCGCCCTTGGAGAAGGCCGACCTCTTGTCCGATGGCACGGTGCCGTCCCGGTTCGAATCCGACCAAGCGAAGATCCTTCTAGGCGGCGTGGCCGCGGTGGAGCAGCAGGGGGCGGCTTCCTCGGACTACGAAGGGATCAACGGGGCCTCGCCGCGCGAAATTCGGATGCTCTTGCTCGATGCGGCAGCGGACTTCGAGGCGCCTTGTGTCTCGCCCGCGACATTCCTCGCGCGTCTCGCGGAGTTCTGCGATCGCGACGACTACGACTTCCTGAAAGAGCAGACAGACGGTGCCTACCGTGACCACGGTGGCTTCGTCGAAGTGGTGAAGCAGCGCTGGCTCGATATCGTCGAGAGCGAGCTTCGGGCGGCCACCGGTTTGATCGACGAACACAGTCACCTGGGGCTGTTTGATCGCTACATGAACCACGTCTCGCATTGGGTGAAGAAAGAGACGGTATTCAACCCGGTGACTGGCACCGACGAGGACGCCGACGTCGAGTTGATGAAGAGCGTCGAGGAGAACTTTGGCGCCGACGACGGGCCGGCATTCCGCAACGACCTGCTCAATGGCATCGCGGCCTGGGCGATCGACCACCCCGAAGAGGACGTCGACTACGAATCGCTGTTCCCTCGCTACATCGAGCAGCTTCGGCAGGCCTACTTCGACGACCGCCGAGGTCAGGTGGGTGAGATCGGTCAGGCGATCGTCGCGCTCCTCAAAGACGACGATACGCTCGCCGACGACGAGCGGGAATCCGCACAGCAGGCCTTGCAGGTGTTGATCGGCGTCTACGGCTACGAGCGCTCAAGTGCCCGAGTTGCCCTCGGTGCGCTAGTCGACGCGCGTTATCGAGACTGACCAAACGGGGCGGCGAGAGCGGTTACACGAGGAACTTGCCGCCGCGAAGGCGTTGCTCCTCCATCTTCTCGAGCTCCCTGGAGCCGGAGATGACGATCGCTGGGTCGGGCACGAAGTCGAGGTTCTCGTCCAGCCGTTCATACGGGACCGAGTTGAGGATCACCTTGACGGCGTTCAGTCGGGCCTGATGCTTGTCGTTCGAGCGAATGATCTTCCATGGCGCGTGGGTCGTGTGCGTTCGTTTGAGCATCTCGTACTTCACGTTCGTGAAGTCATCCCATCGCTCCTGTGCCTGCACGTCGACTTCGCTGAGTTTCCATTGTCGAAGCGGATCGACCTTGCGCCGCTCAAATCGTCGTTCCTGCTCTTCTTTCGTGACGCTGAAGTAGAGTTTGATCAGCACCGTGCCTTGGCGCACGAGGTCTTTCTCGAAACCGGTGACCCCGCGCATGAAGTTCTTGTATTCTTTCTCGGAACAGAATCCGAACACCGGTTCCACCATGGCGCGGTTGTACCAGCTGCGATCGAACAGCACGACTTCGCCGGCGCGTGGAAAGTGCTGGATGTACTTCTGAAAGAACCACTCCGTGCGTTCGCGGTCGGTGGGCTTGCCGAGCGCGACGACACGGTAGTGTTTCTCGTTCATGTACCGTGTCACCCGGCGAATCGTGCCGCCCTTGCCGGCCGCGTCACGGCCCTCGAACAGGATGATCATTCGCGTTCCGCTCTGCTCGAGATACTGCTGCATCTTGATGAGCTCTGCTTGGTAGGGCTTCAGTCCTGCTTCCCGAAGATAGCGTCGAAGGGCTTTCTTCTTCATCGCGTTGCCTGTGAGCGGGCCGGACTCGACGCCTTCCTCGAGGGTGTCGACCTCCTGCTGCAGCTCCGCTGCCGCCTCCGTTCGCCTCATGTTCACTTCTTGCGCAGAGGGAAGCGCCTCTTCGTCGGGTTGAGGTTGGGGAGTTGCCGCGTTGGTTTGGTCTTCGTCCATGTACACCTATCCGAGCTGCCAAGTAGGGTCACCAACATGCGGCGAAAAGGGACGCGCGCAAGTTGGTGCCGCTCACTTCGTGAGGTCGAACTCCAGGGTCTTTCGTTGACTGGGGCGGAGGCGAATTGTTTGCGTCTTGAAGGGGCTCTCCTGCCCGGCACTA
>CAYZDM010000512.1:0-2822 GCA_964476875.1 uncultured Sandaracinaceae bacterium
CTTGGCCCGAACCCGCTGCCTCAGCTCTTCCGTCGGAGCGCGCGCCTAGATGCCTAGGCAGGCGTCGAAGAACCCGCAATTATCGAGCGAGCACTGGGTACACTCCTGGGAGCCCGAATTCGGAGGGGCGCAAGGCTCGAGGCAAGTCCCGATCGCGCAGGCCGTGATCAGCCCGTAACAACTCGAGCATCCGGTCGAGAGACCAGGCGGGGATTGTTCGGCCGTGCCGTCCTGCACGCACTGCGCAACGCAGTCAGACAGAGCGGTGATCGCCCCCTCCGAGTTGTCTCCTCCGATGATCGATCCGACCTGACCGCCGCACGACGACAATGGGCAGGCCGCCGCGATCTCGCCGACCGCGTCCCCGAGCTCGTCGTAGACCGCCTGATCGCTGTCGTTGACGCATTGATCGACCGGCGGTGCCGGGTCACCCCCGGTTCCACCAGCGCCAGCGCTTCCACCAGCTCCAGCGCTTCCGCCAGCGCCAGCACTTCCACCGGTTCCAGCGGTCCCGCTGCTGGTGCTTCCGCACGCCGCGACCAAAATGACGGCCATCGCTACCAACCCAAGCTCAATCGTTCGCATCAAAACTCCTCCTGCCCGACGCTGGCAGGTAGCACATCTAGACGACTCCGAACACCCCGTTGGCGGAGCTAGCTCGCGGATGCAGGCCCCTGGCACGGCGACTTTGCTTGGAAAAACAGGAGCAATTCTTGGACTTAGGATGAGCGTGCGTGGTTGCGGACTCGGCACGGTTTGGCGTATGGTTGGGCCGTCCGGAGGTGTCTCTTGCGCCCGTGCTCGCGGGGCGCGCGTTGGTGAGGAGCATCTCCACTTATTGC
Source organism: uncultured Sandaracinaceae bacterium (assembly GCA_964476875.1). Classification (GTDB taxonomy): domain Bacteria; phylum Myxococcota_A; class Polyangia; order Polyangiales; family Houyiibacteriaceae; genus SG8-38. Next base: position 843 of record CAYZDM010000512.1, read on the forward strand.
AAGGTGATCAATGAAGAACAATAACTTGAATTGGGTGCTCTCACTGATGCTCGTCTTGGTGACGACCGGGTGCGGAAGCACGAGCGATGGGGGCGGAGCGACCGGTGGTACCGCTGGAACAGGCGGGACGGCTGGAACAGGGGGAACCGGCGGGACGGGCAACGCGCGTGAAGCCCTTGGTTACGTCTTTGGCGACTTTGGATTTCTGTACCCCAACATGGACCCGACGACCTACCCCAACATGGAGAACACCGACTTTGGTGAAGAAGGCGTCCGCGGCTTCGATCTCGATGAGCAGGTCGGTGGTAAGCCGGGCGAGTGCCCACACGATGACTTCGACGCGCCGGACGGCACACCCGGCATCGACTACGGCCTGTGGTCGTTCATTCGTCAGTATCCCCCCATGCGCCAGAACCAACTGATCGACAGCGTCATCAGCAGTGCCGTCAAGAACGGCGAGATGTCGATCGTAATGGAACTCGGCGGCGTCGACGACATGGACAACGACGACGAGGTCACCGTGCAGATTTTCTCCACACAGGATTCGCCCCTCGTGGGAACTGACGGCGAGGTGCTTCCGAACGGGACGCTCGCGGTACACCCCGACACGGCGTATCACAGCACGGTCGCGACCGGCGCCATCAAGGATGGGGTGTTGACCGCCGGGCCCTTCGACGTCGGTCTCAAGTTCAACATTCAGATTGTCGACTCCTCCATGAATCTGACGGGAAGTTGGATTCGTCTCACGCTCGACGAAGGGACCGTCAGCGGAATCCTCGCGGCTCATTGGTCGGTAGCCCAAATCGACGAGATCATCGGTACCCCTACATCGAGCAACGGAGAGGCAGCAGGCTTCAACTACGACGAATTCCTGGTGGCCATGGAGGCCGCCGACGCAGGCTATGATGACGCCTCCGGGGAGTGCACTTCGTTTACGACCGTGTTCCGCCTCGACGCCGTGAAGGCGTTCCTGACCGACTGAGCCACAGGTACAACCACATGACGCACTACAAAAGAGGAAGCCGGATAGCTGTCGCATTCTTCGGATTGGCAACGATCTGCGCGCTCGCGGTGGGCTGTGGGAGCGACACCTCCGGAGGTGCGGCGCCCGTGACGGAAGCAGGACCGGTCGCGTTGCGCCGTCTGACGTGGCAGCAGTACGCCCAAAGCATTCACGACGTGCTCGGCGAGGACATCGTCGTCCCGACTCGGGTCGAACCCGATGCGCGCCTCGAAGGCCTGCTCGGGGTCGGCGCCTCGTTTGTGAGCGTGACTCCTTCGGGGTTCGAGAAGTATGAAGCCGCAGCAACGGCCATGGCCGAGCAAGCCCTTGGCCCGGATCTGCGCGCCACCATCCTGTCATGCGAGCCCTCTTCGGCCAGCGGAGCGGACGACGGGTGCACTAGGGAGTTCATCTCGACGGTTGGCCGACGGCTTTTTCGACGCACGCTGACCGAAGACGAAGTCGCGATGCGCGTGGCGATCGCGGCGAGTTCGGCCAACGAGCTTGGCGACTTCTACGCTGGTTTGCAGCTCGCGCTCACCAGCCTGCTCGTATCGCCGAATTTTCTATTTCGCGTGGAAGAGCTCGAGCCCGACCCGTCTGACAACTCGCGACTGCGGCTGACGGGTACGTCCGCCGCGACGCGCCTGAGCTACCTCATTTGGAACAGCACACCCGACGACGAGCTCCTCGATACCGCGGAACGCGGTGACCTCCTCGCTCCCAGCACCTTGGCGGCCCAAGCTGCCCGCTTGCTCGAATCGCCCAAGGCCGAGGCCGGGCTCCGCGCATTCTTTAGCGATTTGCTAACTTTTCGGAGCATCGACGAAGGTCTGGTCCGAAAAAGCCCGACGGATTTCCCAGCGTTCACGCTGACGCTGGCAGGCGACGCGAAAGAGCAGACGCTCCGTACGATCGTCAGCCACCTGGTTACCAACGAGCTCGATCTGCGGGACCTGTACACGACGCGGAGCACG
>CAYZDM010000513.1:0-2822 GCA_964476875.1 uncultured Sandaracinaceae bacterium
GATGATCACATCGAGGCCACCCGCTTCGAGCATGGCGGAGATCTCGATCGAGTCTTCGTAGGTCACGCCCCCGGGCACGCCGTCGGTCATGCTGATCTTTCCGAGCAGCGGGTAGTCGTCTCCGACGTTCATGCGAACCTCAGCGAGGACTTCGAGCGCAAAACGCATACGGTTTTCCAGGCTGCCACCGTACTCGTCTTTGCGCTTGTTGGTCTTTGGGCTGATGAACTGACTGATGCCGTACCCATGTCCGAAATGGATTTCGATCGCGTCGAAGCCGACCGATTTCATGAAGCCGGCGGCCCGGCCGATCACTTGAACGCGCTCGCGAATCTGCGGTTTCGTCATTTCGGCGATTCGGGAGAGGCCGTACGTGACGCCAAGCGCGTTCGTCCCCTTGGAGGGTCCGAGGGGTCGCTTGCCGCTGAATTCGAGGTTCTTCGTGAACGCGCCGCAATGGCCGAGTTGTCCCGCGACCTTGGCGCCGGTCGCTTGCACGGTGCGGATGAACTGCTCGAGTTCGGGCCGAATCCCCTCGTGCATGTACATCATGTGCTCGTGAATGCGTCCGTCCGACTCTGCCGCGCAGTACGCGACCGTGGTCATGCCGATGCCGCCTTGGCCGATGCGCTCGTGGAAGCTGACGAGTGCTTCGCTCGGGATGCCTCCGGGTGACTTGCCTTCGAACGTGGCGGCCTTGATGAGGCGGTTGCGAAGCGTGAGACTGTTGATAGTTGCTTCAGAGAAACACTTGTCGAGTGCGTCGGTCATGATTCGCTGCTGTCATACCACCGCGGCCGCGCGACACAACTAGCGCGCCCTGCAATACGCACACAGGCATCGACAGTACGCGGTGTCCTCCGCTTCCATCGCGCAGGCGGAGCCTCTTGCACCGAGCTCGAAACCGTTCGTGATGCAATCAGGACCGCACACGTCGGCGCATTGGGTCGACGAGCCGCTCAGGTCGCAGGGCGTCTCCGTAGAGACCGCCTGCTGCACGACCGTTTGGCCGGCAGGGCAAGGCCAACTAGACCAAGATCTCGTTGACCGGCAGAGACGTTTCGAGCGACCCGGTGCCCCAGGAGTCGATTGGTAGGCCCATCGCTTGTTGCACCGTGAGGCCGACTCGGGTGACCGGATCGGTGTTGCCCCTGACATGGATGCCCGGGGTGATCGCGCCACCCGCCCGACCTGCGATCATCATCGGAAGGCCTCTCACGTCATGAGGTTTGGCGTACGACGTGTCGGAGTTCGCGAACACCAAGCAGTTGTCGAGCATCGTGCCATCGCCCTCGGGGATCGATGCAAGCTTCTCGACGAACTCCGCCCAAGCGTTCATGGCGACCATGACGAACTGGGTGGCTTGTGGTTGGTAGCCGAGCTCGGTGTCGATCGATTCGTCGTGGGTGAGTTGATGGTGCGTGGTGTTGGACCCCGGAACGTAGAGTCCTGAGATCCCCCACGAGAAGACCATGTTGAAGACGCGGGTCTGATCGCAGGCGAGCGCGAATGTGAGCAAGTCTGCCAGGGCGCCATGTCGCTGGTTGACCGAGTCGACGTCGTTCTGAAAGACTTCTCCTTCCAAGATGTCCGGTCCCGGGTCGTCCGCGCGGCGACAGGACGGAAGATCAGGCGGGCCCGATACCAAGACGTCCAGCATCTGCTCGAGTTGGCGTACCGAAGTGAAGTATTGGTCGAGGCGCTGCTTGTCGTGAGTGCCCACGCGGCTCATCAGTTTGTCCCGGTCGTCTTTGACCGCCGACAGAACGCTCTGTCGAAGGGTCCAGCGTGGATTGGGCACGAAAGGTCCCGCTGTGGGGTCGGCGAAATCCGGTCCGAAAATTCGGGCGTAGACCTCCATCGGCGAGATCTCGCTGGCGTTGCGGATGCTGGCGGATTCGCGACTGTAGGTTTGGTTGCGATCGCCGGTTGCAGACAACTCGAGGGAACGGAACCGGGTCGAGCCACCGATCTCGCGCGAGATCAAGACATCGATCGATGGCGCTCCAAAGACACCGTCTGCGGGTGCGAATAGGCCCGTTAGATTCGATGCGGGGCCGCTGCCATGTGGGTAGTTGGGGTTGCCGTCGAGTTTGACGTCGAAACCGCTGAAGACGCTGACATGGTCTCGCACCTTGCCGCCGCCGTTGAGGGTGCGGTCTAGTGCCTGAAGTTCTTCGGAAAGCTCGTAGCCAGGCCCATCCGACGGTGGCGCCCATCGGGAGGGGTTCATACCGCAGCCCCAGAACCATGTTCCGAAACGTACCGGGAGGGGCCCGCCCTGTGCCAACGCGGTCCCGTTCTCGTTCAAGAAATAATCCAGCAAGGGGAGGCCCATGCCGACCGCGCCGCCGGCGACCGCACCGCGAAGCACCGTTCGTCTGCTGATTCGGTTCTTCATTCTGCTGCCTCCTCTGCTTCGCGCTGACCCGAGGCGGTGAGGAAGCCATCGCTCAGTACGAGGGCCTCCACCAACGGGCCCCACCGATACCCGGAGTCCGCAAGCCGCTCAGAGAGGAAGTTGAGTAGATCCCGTTCGCCGGACACAGGATTGCGTCCGACCGCATAGCGGTAGAGGTTGGTGGTCATGCAGGGGCCGAGCGCCTCGTGGTCATGAAGTGCCTGCCCCATGCCGATGGCATCTTCGTAGCTCTGTCCGTCGAGGTTACCGGAGGCGTCGATGTCCGCGCCGTTCTCCTGCGTTCGGTACGCGCCGATCGCATCGAAGTTCTCGAACGCCAGGCCGATCGGGTCCATCAATTCGTGGCAGCCGGCGCACGCATCGTTGGTGACGTGCTCGCCGAGGCGCTGGCGGGCGGTAC
>CAYZDM010000514.1:0-2821 GCA_964476875.1 uncultured Sandaracinaceae bacterium
GGTCAACCCCGCGACAGCGGACCAAGCGACGAGTGCGGAGACTGCGACGCGGAAGGTGACCCCTAGGTCGCTGCGATGCTCGTGAAAACCAAGGCCTGCCGCCCCATAGACGGCGACCGCGTACCGGACCACCTCCGATATCGCCAAACCGCCCACCGCTCCGGGGAAACCTCCGATCCAGTATCCTAGCGGAATGAACACGACCATCCCTGCTACCTTGGAAAACGCCATCGCCGCGGTCCAATCGCTGCGACCCATCGCGAGAACGACTGCGCCGTAGGTGCCGCCGAGGACGAGCCCGAACCAAAGGCCGGCTGAAAGGATCTGAATCATCCAGCCAGCCTCCCAATAGCGCGCGTCGTAGAGAAGTCGGATGATCGTTGGGCCCCCTCCGATGCAACCCGCAGCAGCCCATCCGCCCACGATGAGTATCGGCCAGCGCGCCGTCCGGAACACCTGAGACAGATCCTCGGACGAATGGTGTATGCGGGTATAGAGGGGAAAGAGCACACGGTTCGACACCGTGGACAGCGCCTGGGTGGGAGCGAGAGCGAGCATGACCGCGATGCTGTACACACCCAGGGTACTCATCGTCGTGAGCTTTCCGAAGACGAGACGGTCGACGTGGTTCGCGGCGAAAATCGCCAAGGTACTGAAGAAGATCCACGTGCCGAAGACGAAGAGAGAGCGGGCCGCCTTCCGTTCGAAATGGAAACGATTGCGGATCCCCGGAAGCCACACATGGCTCAGCACTACGGAAACGCTTGCCGCGACGATTCCGGCCATGACGAGTGACCAAATGCTCCGGGTGGTCCACGCCCAGGCGACCATGACAACCGCACCGACGAGCTGTGACCCGACCTGCACCAAGACAGGGCCCTTCAGATGCAGATGCCTGATTTGAGTGAAGATCGAGGTCGACGTGAACCCACGGATCGCCGCGGTCAGCGCGGCAACTCGAATCAATGGAGTGAGAATGGGCTGCTCGTAGAACTCGGCGAAAAGGGAGGCGAGCGGGAACGCGACCGAACACAACACGAGGCCACGGACGACCTGTATGGTCCAAACGGTGTTCACGAACCCCGGGTCTTCTCGCTTGTTCTGCACGAGTGACGGACCGATCCCGATGTCGGAGAAGAGTTGCAGTCCCACCAAGAAGACGTTCACCAGAGCCATCAGCCCGAAGTATTCGGTGAGCAGCAACCTAGTTAGGATCAGGTTGGAGGCGAGTCGAACGACCTGTTCGCCCCCTTGCCCCACGACCGTCCAGACCGCCCCGCTCGAAGCCTTGCTCGCAAGTTCGCTGACGTCATCCGTGCGCGCAGGCGCACCCGGCGGCCCGCTACCCTCCGAATCAAGGTCTTGTACGTCCACCGTTGGACTCACGCTGACGCGCTTCGAGGTACCGTGTCAAATTGATGCACTTTACCGGTCGGTGAACAACGATTCGGTCCACGCAACGCGCCGAGCGAGCCATCGCTCCTGAGTATTCTCGATGGCCGGCGCACGGCTGGCCTGTTTCATCTCCACGAGCCTCCGACGGTCATCGGCCAGCAATCGAATCGCATCCGCCAGCGCGCGCACGTCGCCCCAGGGGACTGTCCGTACGCATCTGGTGCTGTCACGGAGCTGCGCGTAGTACTCCGTATCGTAAGCGAGGATCGGGACTCCACTTGCGATCGCGTCCCAAGCGCTCCGAGGGGTATCTGGTGCGAGTGACGGTGCGATCAACACGTCCTGTGCACGTACGCGTTTCAGGAACGCGTCCCCGTAGTTCATCGGGGGGCAGAATTCGACTGCGTTGCTCACGCCAAGGGTGTCGGCGAGCCGTCGAAGGGATGGCTCTTCACTGCCCATGCCCACAAGCGTGAGCTCTGCGACACGCGGCCCGTCACCTGTCCCGTTGACCAGGGCGAGAGCCTCGATCCCGTGCTGAATGCCCTTGTAGAACTCCAGACGACCAAAGTGCGTCAGCTTGAGCGGTGCGGTCGACGCGACGGCATCTTCGCAGCGGTCGGCGAGCTCCTCTTCCCCTATGACTTGCGCCGCGGTGTATGCAGTGTTCTGAAAGAACTTCACATGCGCGGCACCCTTGCCGTAGTCGTTGACGAGCCGCTGCCCCTTCAGGAGTACAAGCGAGCATTTGTCGACGATCCTTCGCTGCTGCCAGGCGCGAATCGGATCTTGAACGAGGCGGTTCGAGAGGTAGGCGCGGCGAGACCACTTGCCGGATGCATAGAGCATGCGGGTCGCCTCTCGATTGTCGATGTCGGTCACGCTGATGGTTTTCTTGCCGAGTCGACTGGCCAACATGGCTGCCTGAAACTCTACCGGGCGCTTCAGATCCTGGTTCACCCCGGTGTGTACGAGGTCGGCCGCACGCACTAGAGATCGCACTTTCCTGTTCGTCTCCGGCAGGCCACGAAGAAACGCGCGGTCATTTGCATCGGCATCGTACAACGCCACAAAGGCAATGGAGTCGTCGTCGGCGTCGAGCTCGGAGAGATAGGCGCGACGCTCTCGGTAGTTCGCCTCGGACATGAGCGGTCCCGCAAGTGTGATTCTTGAGAAACGCGGCCTGTGCATCGCTAACGTCATGCGAAGATGATCGGCAAACGCCCCCTCTACCGCGAACCTCGTGGGACCGAGCGCATACGCTTGGACGGGCAATATGAATGCGTAGTGTAGGTCTCGCTCAGTCACAGCGATCTACGCTAGACTCGTTGGGACTGACGTCAACATTCGCGGGGGGGAGCGACACAGTGCTTCCGCTGGCCGAAGTGACCTCTACGGTACCGTTTCGGTTCCGCAGCTCATGCTC
>CAYZDM010000515.1:0-2816 GCA_964476875.1 uncultured Sandaracinaceae bacterium
GCTAACGTCGGGACAGCTTCGCAACAAGGTCGAACTCACCCGAGTACACCGTCGCGTGGTGGCGGAAGCTCTTGTTTCCGTCCGTGTACGTCAGCTCAAACCGGTAGTTGCCAGGTGTTGTGGTCTCTCCGGATGGCTCCCTGAAGTCCCGCAGGTTTGTCACGACGAACGGGCGGTTTCCGCCAGGAGCGATCTCCACGGATCCAATTCGGCATTTGACCGCATGAAACGGCTCATACCCCTTCTCCCAAGCGTCCTCCCGCTTGCGGACTCGGTAGAACGGGGTGCCACAGGTGGTCTTCAACCAAATCGGTCGCTTCGACTTGTTGTGCACGCGCGCCTTGACCTTGTCCGAGGTGGTGACCATCGAGGGGCGAGTCTCGACGAGGATGTCACGGGCCTCGGTCTTGATCACCCGGCGGCACCCGTTCTTGGTCCATCGGTCGCTCGCTGGACATTCGCAGGGCGCGCATGACCCGCAACGTTCGTCCGGTGGGCAATCGGGGCAGCCCCGGTACGTGCCCCGAGATCCTTCACACAGGGCCTGCACGCTGCGCCCACGGCGAAACAACTCCGGCGGTTCGTCCGTCAAGACACAAGCACCTTCGAAGCACTTCCCAAAGCGGGTCTTGCACTCGAAGTCGCAGATCGCGAGCTCGTTTTGCCCGCGGCATTCGGCAAGTTGCCGTTGATAGTCGAGCAGATGAGTTTGGTTGACGGCCACGCCGCACTCGCACCCGCGGGACTCGCAACTGGTCTCGACGACGCCGCAAGCCTCGTCGTCTAGGCAGGAACGCGCCGCCGACGAGACCTCGATGTGTGTGACGCGAGGCTCGGCCTCCTCGCATCCACCAAGCGAGATACCGGCCACCACGATCCAGCAAAGCAAACCCCGCTTCCCCATGCCATGCGTCCTACCGAAGGTGGCCCTTCATGGCAAGAATGGGTCCGCCGGACAGGTCCGATGAGGAGCGCTAACTAGCCTCGAGATCGACGCGCAGCGCGGCCTGTTGAGCCTCTGAAAGGGCCGTTTCGACCTCGATGCCCGGCATCTCGACGCCGATGGCGACGGGGGCCTGCGGCCCGAGCGGGAAGGAAAGGTACTGAACTGAGGACAGTCGGGTGTCGCCGACTTGGCGCGGGTCCCAGGTTGGACGCGCCAAGTCGCCGTCCGGAAGCTTGGCGTAGATGTGGTCGTTGAGGCCGACCCATTCTGTTAGTTTCTCGTCGCGGAGTGACTCGTCGTCGATTCCGACCATCAACGTGCAACCGACGGTTCCGGCGGGGTGAATGAGTTCGTTGTAGGTGTCGATCTCGTGCTGAATGTCATCCTCTTTGACGATCTGCTCGATGCGCATCATTTCTTCGATTTGGTACAGCACCGTCTCACGATTCTCGAACAAGAACGTGAAGTGCTCGCCCACGAGGATGCGTCGCACCGACTTCGCACGTAGCGCTGAAGCACGAATCGCTTCGCGCTGCTCGCCATAGGTCACATAGTCGACAACTTCGGAGCGTTCGATGCGCTTCACTTGGAGTCTCCTTTCGGCGCTTCGCCAGAGGGTAATGCTTTGGGCGCGCTGAAGCCATCCTCACGATAGGCGCGCGCCAAGACCGACATCGGATGCAGGGGCTTCACGCCCGCATGTTGCTGAAACTGGATAGCCGCGAGGGGACAATCCGTGGCCCAAATCTCCGCGTCGGCTTCTTTCATCTCCGCGAAGGCCTTCTGCCCGACCCGGATCGAGTATTCGAACCCTTCGACCGTCATCGCGTGCGTGCCGTCATGGCCGCAGCACTCCATGACGGTCGAGGGGGTGACCCCCGGAATCTTGCGAAGAAGATCGCGTCCCTTGAAGCCGACCCCCTGGGTGCGGAGGTGACACGGAGCGTGATAGGCCACGGGGGTTCCAGGCGAGCTCCGAAAATCTGTGTTGAAGCGAGGTTCGTTGCGCAACGACCAGAGGAACTCGCTCGGATCGGCGACCGCTTCGGCGAGCTTGCGTGCGCGTTCGCGGTCTTCCCCCTCGAGAAGCTCGGGATACTCGCGCCGCAGCATCATCGAGCAAGTCGGGTTGAGGGCGAGCACTTTCGACCCGGCCTCCACATGAGGCATCAATCGGTCGAGGTTCGCGTGGGCCTTCTTTCGCAGCAGCTCTAGGTTGCCGCCCTCCCAAGCCGGCATGCCGCAGCATTCGAGTCCCTTCTCGCAGCGGACGTCAACGCCGTTCTTTTCGAGCACCTCGATGGTGTCCATGCCGATCTGCGGCTCGTTGCCCTGGACGTAGCAGGTCTGAAAAAGCACCGCTTCGCCGCCGACGCCTTTGTCCATCAGCCCGGCGCCGGTTGCCCAGGACTCGAATGTCGTCTGTGCAAAGTCGGGAAGCAGCTTGCGCCGATCGATCCCGACGAGCTTCTCCATGAACCAGCGGTGGATACCCACCCGGTTCATCACGTTCGCCAAGCCCAAGCTCGCACGCGCCATCACCCCCGCCCGGTCGGGGTCCTCCAGCAGCTTGAGGCGAAGTTTGTGTGGCTGCTCGTGCTTGCGATGACGAATGGCATCGTAGCGGTGAACGAGCTTGGGGAAGTCGAGCTGGAACTCGTGCCCGTCGCGAGGGGTGTACGGGCACTGCACCTCACAGAGCTTGCACTGAAAGCAAGCGTCCATGACCCGCTCCGTTTCTAACGGCGTCACCTGGCTGACGTCGCCATCGTGTTCCCCGTCGATTGCCGAGAACAGCTTCGGAAACGAGTCGCAGTACTTGAAGCACATGCGGCAGCCATTGCAGACCTCGAAGACGCGCTCGATTTCC
>CAYZDM010000516.1:0-2816 GCA_964476875.1 uncultured Sandaracinaceae bacterium
GGTCATCACGGGTCAGGGTCTTGCGGAACAGGTGCCGAACCGCGGCGCGTGCCCGTCGACGCCCGCCGGACGGTGGGGATATCCCTGCTTCCGCCCCGGTGTCCTTCCAATCGTCCTGCTCTTTACCGACGCCCAGATGTACAATGGCCCGCGCCTCGCAAGCCCAACGTACGGGAATCCACCCTATGATGGGACCTTGGGTTTGGGCACCCGATTGCCTCCGGTCGAGCAATCCCCCAACGTCCTTTACTCGAGTGACCCGTTTTCGGCCTGGGATCTCGGCGACCTCAGCGCCAAGTCGATGACGGTGATGGGGAGTAACAAGAATCTCGGCAACGACGCCACGACATGGGACAAGGGCGCCTGTCAGAAGGGCAGCGCTTGGTCGGGCTACTGGGCCGATGGACGCGACGCGTTCCTCAAGTTCTCACTGAGCGCTCCAACCGACATGTTCGTGAGCGGCGAAGGGAGCGCCTACCACACGACGAACGCAGCGCTCTTCGATTCGGCGCTCGGGTATCTCGACTGCAACGGCGGTCCTGGCGGCGGCGACTACTGGGGGCGGCTCACGCGGTCTCTTCTACCGGGAGACTGGTACGCCGTGTCTGATGCAGCGGTCGACACGAGCTCGTCGGTTGCCGATAGGCGGGGGAACTTCCAGCTGAGGTTTCACAATCTGACCGCCGACCCCCTTGGCTACGCGAGTTGGCAAACCGCCGACCTTCCCATCACATGGACGACCCTGGAGACGGAGCTGTTGGCCCGTAACGTGAACATCGTCAGCGTGGTCAGCCCCAACTCGGACGGCTTGAGTGGGCTTGCAGACGCGACCGAGCTCGGCATCGCCACAGGCTCCGTAGATCAGTTCGGAAATCCATATGTCCAGACCATCAACGCCGACGGCTCGGGGCTCTCGACCGCTCTTCTTGATGCGGTGCGGGCGCTGATTGGTGACACACGCCGCGATATCTCGTTCGTGGCCGAAGACAACCCCGCAAGTGGCGCCGTCGATGAAAGCGAGTTCGTGAAGAACGTCACCTCCACTTCGTGCCCAACGGCCGGTATCAACAATTGCTTGGCTGGGGTGGGCACCAGCGTCTGCGAGGACTGCCTGCAGGGCGCCGAGGTCGGGTTCCAGTTCCGTTTGGGCAACACTTCGGTCACGCAGGCAGCAACGGTCCAGGTTTTCGATTTCGATATGGTGGGCTTCGCTGGCGCTGCGGAGATCGGTCGCGTTCCGATTCGAGTCATGGTTCCCGAGGCGGGCGGATCGTACGGGTCTGGTTTCTACCAGAACACCTACGACTCCGGCGTCGTCTGCATGTTGCCGCCCCAGCCGCCCCAGCAGCCCAACGAGGTTCCTGACTGGGGTACGCTGGCCTGGACCGGCTCGACGCCGTCGGACAGCTCGGTGGAGTTCGAGATCTATACAGCTAACACGCTCGAGGAGCTTGATTCGGTCATCCCGGTGTCGATTCTCTATCCTGCCGGCACGACGGCACAGAGCTACGACGTCGCCGACGAGCTGATCAGTGCGGGGCAAGTGAACTACATGCCCTTCCTTCGCGTGCGCGCCAAGCTCAACGCGTCGAGCGACAGCCTGAGTACCCCAACTTTCGTAGGCTGGTCCATGGAGTTCAACTGCATCCCGCTTGATTAGCGGGCGCCGCCGCGGACGAGGGTGAGCATCGGTTTCGGCGCGTAGCCGGCGATGTAACCACTCTCTTCCGCCACATAGACCCAGCCGCGTTCGTCGACTCGCATCAGGTCAGGAACCAGGTCGCACGGTACGCTTGCCGAGAGCTTCTCGCCGTCGGCGGGGCGCACGACGTGCACCGAAGACGCCGGCACGAAAAGCGCGCCTCCTCGTAGTACGGGCTCGAGCCGACGAGGGATCTCATCGGCCAGCGCGTCGGCTAGGTTGGTGCTCCATCGGATGTTGCCGGACCGAACGTCGAGCGCACTCAACTGACCGAAGGGTGCGTTGACAATCCAGGTTTCGTCGAACGTCAGGCCAGCGCCGCCGATCCCAAGGCCGGGATCCTTGGTGTCCCAGAGCGGCTTGCCGGTTTGCAGGCAGTGAGCGGACAGGTTGGCTTCCTCGCCTGCGGTCGATACCAGGGCGACATTGGCGGCCGCGCATGGATCCGAGGTCGGCGGACCTGGAAGCTCGCGCTGCCATCGCGGCTGTCCGCTGTAGAGGTCGATTGCAAACAGTGCGCCCTCGCGTCGCCCCCGCACGGCCGCGGCGACCACTGTTTCGTTGCTGACCAGAGGCTTGAACTGGAAGCAGCCGCGCTCGGTGAAGCGCCAGACGTCTTCTCCGGTCGCGATGTCGAGCGCGTGGATCGCCTCCTCGCCGCAGGTGACCAGGAGCACCCTCCCGACCTTGGTCATGCGGAACTCGCCCCCACTTCGGGACGCGAAGCGCCAACGAGGCTCGCCCGTTCGGACGTCGATCGCGACGAGCCGATGACTGCCCTCCGTGACCACCGCAACGGGGGGCATGCTGCCCCCGCCGGCCATCAATCCGACGGGTGGACCTCCAATACGAGGGCTAATCTGGGTCGTGCAGTAGGGCTCGCCATCCTCGACATTGCAGAACTCGACTTCACCGTCGGCCGAAAGCCGGATCAGGACCGACCCGGCCATCAGGGTCGTCGATGCTTGTCCGGGGCGCGCCCACAGCACCTGACCGTCATCCCGCGACACCGCGATCACGTGCGTTTGGGTCGCGACGACGAGACGGTCGCCACACATGAACACCGAGTTCGCGTCGAGTCCTTCGAGGCAAATGCGCCATCGCTCCTCGAACT
>CAYZDM010000517.1:0-2813 GCA_964476875.1 uncultured Sandaracinaceae bacterium
ATCGCCACAGTACGGCAACATGCACCTGTGCCAGAGCGGCAAGCAGGTGATCGGCGACTACGTCAAGCACGAGCGCGCGGGACGGATCCAGGGCGACGTCCAAGGCGACCTGTTGGTTTTTCAATGGGAAGACCGCCGGGAACTGGTCTCAGGTAAACCTCAGATCCGGCGTGGTCGGGGCTATTTCCGAATCGAGATCGGCCAAGACGGCGACCAATACGTCAAGGGCGAGTGGGGCATGGACGACGCAATGACGGGGGGCGGCCCATGGAACGCGGTCAAGCTCCGCCGAGGTCAGCCCGATCGATGCACCGGCGCCGACGAGCCGGTGCAGCTCGAAGATAAAGTGCACCCGTGGGACGAGGAAGACCGCGCGGACGGCTGACCTCCTGCCACTGGCTGCTTAGGCGGCCGACTCAGCGGGCGGGCAGAACACCACCGAACACCGCTTGCGGCGCTCAGCGCTGAGACGGGCGCAAAGGTCCGCGAGGTTGTCGTCGTAGTCCACGATGAGGCCTGCGGTCGCTTCTCCGGCGTCGTTGTACGCGCAGTCATCCAGCGCGACCCAGCGACCCTGCCAGGTCTCGTCCTCGCAGATGTCGGACCACGCCATCGGACCGGACTCCGACGAGCCGATGAAGTTGATGAAGGATGTTCTTCGCTGTTCGCTCATGTTGCAGCCTCCGGAGCTTCCTCTGCGTCAGCAGCAAACCTCTCGAAGCGGAGCGAGTTTCCACCGCGTTCTAGGTGGATGCAAGCCGAATTAAGAGGTGTGTTCGAGGTCGGGAGGAGTCAAGGGTTAACGCCTAAAGCACTGGAAAAACAAGCGGTTATACGCGTCTCGGCATGTGCGCAAGCGCCGGCTTCGTTCAAAGGCGCTGGAACTTTGCAGTTTGCCTCGGTGAGGCGTGTCGCCATCGGATCGCGGTTCCGGCGCACGGCCGCAGACCCCGTGCCGGAACTCAGCCCGCGAGGGCCTCGAGAAGTTGGTCCAGGTCCGCGCGGGTGTGGAGCTCCGTCGTGGCGACCAAGAGATCCTGACTCCATTCCGCACGGAAGCGGCCGAGATCGACACCGGCGATGATGTCGCGCTGGAGCACGCGGGTGAGAATCTCGTTCGCGCTCGAGCCGTTGCTCCGAACGACCAGCTCGTTAAACACGGGGGCAGCGTACGGAACCTCGAACCCTTCGAGTTTTTCGATGCCTGCTCGAAGGTAGTGAGCCGCATTGACGCAGCGTTGCCCGGCCTCGTGGAACCCTTGGCGCCCGAGCATCGCGGTACGCATACCCATCGCCAAGGCGATTAGGCCGTGGTTCGTGCAGATGTTCGATGTCGCCTTCTCTCGGCGGATGTGCTGCTCGCGTGTGGACAGCGTCAGGACGTAACCAGGCTGACCGTCGGAGTCGACCGTCTGACCGACCAGCCGACCCGGCATCTGACGGACCAGCGCCTGCGATGCCCCGAACAAGCCAACTCCGGGGCCGCCATATTGAGGCGGGACGGCGAGCGCCTGCCCTTCGCCGACGCAAATGTCCGCCCCGCAATCCCCGGGTGCCCGGATGACCGCGAGGGCATAGGGCTCCGCGGTCGCGGTGACCAAGAGTGCGTTCTCGGTGTCGGCGACTGCCCGTGCAGCGTCGAGATCCTCGACGCATCCGAAGAAATTGGGGTAGCCCACGACAATCGCCGCAGTCTGATCGCTGATGAGACGCTTGGCGGTGTCCCAGTCGGTTCGACCATCGGCGGCAAGAGGCGCCAAGCTGATGGTGGGCTCCGAATCGAGTCCCTGGATATAGGTGCGAATGGTCTCGATGTACTCGGGATGGAGCCCTTCACTCACGATGACATGCGTGCGCCGCTTGGCCCGGCGCGCCATCAAGACCGCCTCGGCCGCAGCGCTCGCGCCGTCGTACATCGACGCGTTGGCCACCTCAGTTCCGAGGATCTCACACACAATCGTCTGAAACTCGAAAATCGCCTGCAGCGTTCCCTGAGACAACTCGGCTTGGTAGGGCGTGTACGCTGTGTAGAACTCGCTTCGTTGCAGGAGTTGGTCGACAGCCGGCGGTATGTGGTGCCGGTACATTCCGCCGCCGAGGAACGACAACATGCGCGCGCCACTGCTGGCGTTCGAGAGCGCAGACAAGTGCTGCATGAGTCGCGGCTCGTCCAGGGCGGGCTCGAGATCGAGGTCGCTATCGAGCAGGTACGACGTGGGGATCGACCGAAACAAGTCGTCGATCTGTTCGACGCCCACGCGCGAGAGCATCGCGCGAATCTCCTCGTCGGTGTGCGGAAGGTATCTCACGGGGGTACCTTGGGCTCAGCCGTCGAGGGTGCCAAGGTACTCCTCGTACTTGGCTGCGTCCATGAGCGTGTCTAGCTCTGCCTGGTCCGAAGGACGTATCGTGACCAGCCAGCCCTCTTTGTAGGGGCCTTCGTTGACGAGTTCAGGACTCGACTCGAGCTCATCGTTGACATCGACGATCTCGCCGCTCACTGGGGCGAACAACTCGCTCACGGTCTTGACCGATTCGATGTCGCCGAAACGCTCGTGCGCCTGAACGTCTTCCCCGGGCGCTGGCATATCGACCAACGTCACGTCGCCAAGCTGTTCGACGGCGTATGCGGTGATTCCGACTCGAATGAGGTCGTCCTCGATGCGCGTCCACTCGTGCTCTCGCGTGTACTGCAGGTCCCTTGGGTACGTCGCCATCATCACCTCTTGTAAAACGGGGTCCTCACTACCACGGCGTCGACCACCTTGCCACGGATCTCGATGCCTAAGGTGGTCCCTGCCTTGCCGAGAGCC
>CAYZDM010000518.1:0-2812 GCA_964476875.1 uncultured Sandaracinaceae bacterium
AAGAACACCAATATTCGAACGCAGCTCGCGAGAGCGCTCAAGGCCGAGCGGCTCCACGAGGCACTCGATCTCTACGAGCTGATCGAGAAACAAGCGCCGGACGAGCCGCGTTGGTCGCAGCGCAGAGGCGACCTTCTGCAGCGAATGGGGCGAAAGGCCGATGCGGTGGTCGCTTACGAGCGTGCCGTGGATCTCTACGCGGCCAAAGGCTTCGTGGCTCGCGCGGCCGCGATGGCGAAATTGATCTTGGCGATCGACCCCAGCAGGGGTGAGGTCCTCGAACGCGTAGACCCGACAGCGGCCCGTCGACTCCATCGTCAAAATAGAGCCGTGATCGTCACCGCGAATGAGCAGCCTGAAATCGATCCCGAAGGACCACCAACCGACACGCAGAGCCTGATCACGGACGCGTTGCCGCTGATCACCGACCGGACCGCGCCGGCCGACGAGACTCGGTTCACGAAACCGGAAAGGACGGAGGACATCACGCTCGAGATCACGAACGCTGAGCTCGTCGAAGGACCACCGTTCCCGGAGTCGCCTGTGAGCCACCGCCCAAGCGCCGTGACGCTCGCACAGCTTCCCTCGACGCCGCTCTTTGCCGAGGTGCCTCCGCACATTTTGCAGACACTCGTCCAGGAATCCACGCTGGTCGACGTGGAAGACGGTGGGCTCCTGACAGCCTCGGGGACCAGCGCCGAGGCGCTGTACGTGCTCATCGAAGGCAATGCCGTCGGACGGCGAGGCAGCGACGTTCAAGAACTCCTTCTCGGCGAAGGAGACCTGGCCGGAGTCTCATGTTTGCTCTCCAACGTGCACTACGGGGCGGACGTGATCGCATGCGGTCGAGTTCGCGCGCTTCGAATCAGTAAGGTCCTGCTCGATGCCTTGGTGCGGCAACACCCTCCGTTTGGCGACCTGCTGCTGGAGGTTCTCAGTCGGCGACTCATCGCAACCCTGCTGCGCACGAACCCCGTCTTCACGGCCTTCGACGAGAGCACGCGAAGACAGCTCGCGCGCTTGTTCGAAGTGCGGCGAGCGCTCGCCGGCACCAGCCTCGTCGAGGCCGGAAAGCGTTCGGATGGTATGTACATCGCACTCCACGGCCGCGCCTTCGTCAGGTCGGCAGATGGGCGCCGGCTCGGGCAGTTGGAGCTTGGCCGCGCCATCGGCCAAGATTCGCTGCTCACGCTGGATCCATCGCGGGTCACGATCGAAGCGGTGAGCGACCTTCTCGTGCTTCGCATGCCGCTCTCGAGATTCAGCGCGCTCCTGATGAAGCGCCCTGACATCGTCCAACGCTTCCAAAGGCTGCAAGTCTGAAACGCCGGTCGGACCGGTAAGAAGAATCCGACCGTGAGTTTCGTGGTTCAGCCCTTACCGGCAGCGACCGAACGATTCGAGGCCCGGGTTGGTCAGCGTGAAGCGCTCGCATGAGCCGTCAGCGCAGTCCGAATCGACCAGACAGAGGGGGACGCAAACGAGATCGTCCTGCGCTTTCTGATCACAATGGATGCCCTGCAGGCAGTCGTCGCGGCGCTGGTCGCCGACCACGAAGATCGTGCACGACGCGCCCGCTGGCTGGATCTTCAGACTCTCGATGATGCACTCGGTCGCCGGGCTGCCGCTGCTCCCGTCGAGCGGTGGCATCGCCAACTCTTGACCGTTGTCCAAGTCGATGATGAAGTTGGTGGAGCAGGCGAGGTTGCCGCTGCAGGAGTTCGGATCGAAAGGGTCGCAGCCACACGCCGTACCGCCAGCGGACTGCTCCGTACATCCTTCGAACGGACTCGGGCCTCCACCGCCGACGCCACCGGTCCCGCCCATGCCGCCTGCGCCACCCATGCCACCAGCACCACCCGTGCCGCCTGGCGTCTCACAGGCGAAATCCGTATCGACGAAACCCTCCTGCGGAACGGTGACGTCCTGCTCGACGCCAGGTGAGCATTGGGCATTGCCAGGAATGCCCCGCAGGATCGTCACGGTGTGTAGACCTGGCTCCACGACGAAGCCGTACTGTCCGCGCACATCGGTCGTGGTCTCTGCCACGTTGCCGGCGCCGTCGTCGGCCTGCAGGCCCACGCCCTGAATGATCTGATCGTCGAGGGTCACGTTCCCACGAAGATTGGCGTTCGAATCGTCGCTGCTGGCGCCACATCCGATGAGCAAGCAGACCAGAGAACCGAAGACATACCTCATGACGAAACCTCCTGGTGGTGCCTGGCACAGTGCCCCACGAGCGCCCGCATTCCAAGGATTCTCCGAGCCAACCAGCACGGCCCCGTAAAACGGAGCCGTCATCGCCATTTGGAGCGGGAAATGAGATTCGCTTGCGAGTGTACGAGTGCAGTGCGCTGCACTCGTACGGGAGCAGTACGCAGGCGAAGCCGAGTACACTCACGACTGAGGACTTCGAACGTCGTCTTTCATCCCCGACTGAGTCGACCGGAGCCGCCGGCGTGGTATCTGGGAATGATCGGTGCGCCGTCCGCGCTCCCGGAGAAACTCCCTGACACCCGTCTTCCATCGAACCGTCCGTCCACACAAAACGAAGGGCGTGGCAATCGCCCGGCCGGGCCTCTTCGGCCGGTCACCGCGGGTGCGGGTGTGAACCTCAGGACGCGAGTCAAAGCCTCACTATGGGGGATCAAGACTCGTCTTCAGTTCACCGGCTGGCTCCAATACATCCCAACCGCGACGGCTGCCGTGGCTTGCTTCCTTGTGGCGACGGCCGGATGGGCGATTGGTCATCTGCAAGTCGTCCTCTTCTGGCCGCCGTTCGTCGTCGGCTCCATCTTGCTCCTCGTTTTCA
>CAYZDM010000519.1:0-2806 GCA_964476875.1 uncultured Sandaracinaceae bacterium
TTCGATCGGCGCTCATCGTCCTGACTTTGGGGCTTTTCGCTGGCTGCGCTGGCGGGGACCTGAACACCTTCTTCTACTTCGACGACATCGAGAAGGGCACCCTCACCGAGCCGGCCGTCAAGTCCTTCGTCGACCGCGGTCACCAGGATGCACACCAAGGCATCACGCTCGAGGAGCGGTACACATCGTTTGACCCGTTCGACATGGTGCTCGACATCATCTTGCCACGGGGGCTCGAGGTCACCGATGCTGGTCGCTGCCCGCCGGAGCGCTGCGGGTCGCTCTCCGATCACCTCCCGGTGTTCACTGAAGTCCAGGGCGTGCTCGGTGAGTGATGAAGAGGCGGCATCCAAGCGCAAAGCGCGCTAGACCTGCGGCATGACCGAGCCGAAGGGCAAGACCGAGGGCCAAGAGAACGCGCCCAACTTCATTCACGAGCTCGTCGAAACGGACATCCGCGACGGCAAGCACGGGGGTCAGGTGGTGACTCGGTTCCCGCCCGAGCCGAACGGCTACCTCCACATCGGTCATGCCAAGGCGATCTGCGTGAACTTCACGGCAGCCGAGATCGCCGCTGACGGCCGGTGTCACCTGCGCTTCGATGACACGAACCCAGAGGTCGAGGACACAGAATACGTCGAGTCGATTCGCGAGGACGTGCGCTGGCTTGGTTTCGATTGGGGGAGCCACGAGTACTTCGCGTCGGACTACTTCGAGCGACTCTACGAGTGCGCGGTGGACCTGATCGAGCGAGACCTCGCGTACGTCGACAGCCAGACCCTCGAAGAGATTCGCGCAGGTCGCGGGGACTTCTACAAGCCCGGCGTCGATGGGCCGTTCCGGGATCGAAGCGTCGAGGAAAGCCTGGATCTACTGGCGCGGATGCGTACGGGCGAGTTCGAAGAGGGCGCGCATGTGCTGCGTGCGAAGATCGACATGGCGTCCAAGGACGTGAACCTTCGCGACCCAGTGATGTACCGAATCCGAAAGGTCACCCATCACCGCACGGGCGACGAATGGTGCATCTACCCGATGTACGACTACGCCCACCCGATGTCGGACGCGTTCGAAGGCGTCACGCATTCGGTGTGCACGCTCGAGTTCGCCCACCACAACCCGCTCTATCAATGGTTCGTGTCGCATTTCGATTTCGATCCGATCCCCTGGCAGTACGAGTTCGCGCGCTTGAACCTGACGTACACGGTGATGAGCAAGCGTCTTCTCAAGCGTCTCGTCGAGGAAGGGCGCGTGAGTGGCTGGGACGATCCGCGCATGCCAACCATCGCGGGGATGCGCCGTCGGGGATACACGCCTGCGGCGATTCGCCGCTTTGCCGAGCGGATTGGGGTCTCGCGCCGAGACAGCATCGTCGATGTGGGGCTGCTGGAGCACGCGCTGCGTGAAGACCTCAACGCGACTTCACCACGCACCATGGCGGTCCTTCGTCCGCTGAGAGTCGTGATCGAGAACCTCGACGAAAACGCCGAAGTGGAGGTCGACGCACCGTTCAGTCCGAACGACGAAAGCTTCGGCTCACGCAAGCTACACCTCACGCGCGAAGTCTTCATCGAGCGAGATGATTTCATGGAAGAGCCCGTGAAAAAGTGGTTCCGTTTGGCACCAGGCAAGGAAGTGCGGCTTCGCTACGGCGCGTTGGTGACCTGCAACGAAGTCATCAAGGACGACGCGGGCGCGGTCGTCGAGCTCCGCTGCTCCTGGGATCCCGATTCGAAGGGCGGCAATGCGCCCGACGGCCGCAAAGTGCGCGGCACGATCCACTGGGTCAGCGCCAAGCACGCCGTCAACGCCGAAGTTCGCCTCTACGACCGCCTTTTCAACGACGAGAACCCCCTCGACGAGGCCCACGAAGGCGACTTCACCGACCGCATCAACCCCAACTCCTTAGAAGTGCTGAAAGACGCCAAACTCGAACCCACCCTTGCCGCCCGAACCCCGGGCGAACGCGTGCAGTTCGAACGCCTAGGCTACTTCGCAGTAGACCCCGACAGCACCCCCACCGCCCCCGTCTACAACCGCACCATCCAACTAAAAGACTCCTGGTCCAAACAAACCAAAAAAAATTGAAGGGGACAGTTCCGCTCTTTTAGGCGGTTAAAAACGGTTCACTTGCCTTTGAAGTTGGCCGGGCGTTTTTGAAAGAACGCGACCACACCTTCTTGCAGGTCCTCCGAGCCGATGACGCTTTCGAGCGCCGCATACTCGTGCTCTAGCCCATCTTCCAGCGACTTCGCGCCTCCTTGAACTACCGCGTCGAGGATCCCCGCGACGGCCAACGGTGCCTTTGATGCGAGTTCGCTGGCAAGCGTTGACACCCGTTCGTCGAGTTCGTCTGGCTCGCATACCGCCATGAGCAGGCCCGCGTCGAGCGCTTCGTCTGCGCTCAGTTTCTTTCCAAGGAGCATGATCTCGAGTGCCCGCGCGCGCCCGACGGTGCGCGTCAGACGTTGAGTGCCGCCCCAGGCAGGCACCACACCGAGCTCGACTTCTGGCAGACCGATTTTGGCGCCACGTGCAGCAATTCGGAAATGACATCCGAGCGCGAGCTCCAGGCCGCCGCCCAGGCAGGCCCCACGAATCGCACACACGACAGGCTTGCTCATTGTTTCGATGCGCCGGATGACTCGCAGCCGCTGGCCGATGAAGTCTTTGACGCCCCGCTCGGCTGCGGCAGCGCCGAACTCACGGATGTCCGCACCCACCGAGAAGTTTTCATTGCCCGCGCCGCGCAACACCACCGCACGCACCTCGCTGTCCTCGTCGGCCTGCGTCACCGCCGACTCCAACT
>CAYZDM010000520.1:0-2799 GCA_964476875.1 uncultured Sandaracinaceae bacterium
AGCGACCCGCGGCGGGTGGTGTCCGTGCCTCGCGAGATCGGGAGGTGCGGGAGCTTCGGATACACCGCGAACTCCCCATCGCGAAGCGAAAGTAGAACCTCGAGAGCGCGCTCGTCATCGACCGTCGTTGCGTCGCCCGTGACCTGCCCATGAACGAGTTGTATCGAACCGGAACCCGAGGCGCTCTGGAACGCGAGCACGCCGGTCGTGCCGATCTCCTCGAGACCGCCGAGCAGGTCCTCGACGCCTTCCGCCGGGATCGCTCCTTCGAACACCGCCTGTGCACCCATGACTATTGCAAGTGATTCTGCGGGTCCGAATTGTCAAGCGGTTTGCAGGAATCGAGGGCCTGGATCGGGGTCCAGATTTTCCAGATAATCTACGGAAAGATACCGCGCTCTTTGTACGAGGTGGCAAGGCTTTCGAGCGCCAACGCGTAGGCCGCGATGCGCGGATCGACCTTTTTCTCCGAGGCGAAGAACATCGTGCGTTGGTAGGCGCGGCGCATCATGTGGAGCAGTCGACGCTGCACTTCTTCAGCATCCCAATGTTCGCTGTTCCGGTTCTGCACCCACTCGTAGTAGCTGACGGTGACGCCTCCGGAGTTGGCCAAGATATCTGGGATCACCGGGATGCCGCGGTCTGCGAGTACGGCAGCGCCGTCCGGGTTCACCGGTCCGTTCGCGCCCTCGGCGACGAGTCGCACGTCGAGCTTGGTCGCTTCGTCGGTACCGACTTGGTTCTGGAGCGCCGCTGGGATGAACAAATCCGCCTTCGTTTCGAAGAACTCGTCCCGCGTGATCTTTTGTCCGGTCGGGTAGCCATCGATCGACCCATGGCTCTGCACGTAGTCCTGAAGTTTGTGAGCGTTGAACCCTTCGTCGTTTCGGAGGTAACCGCTGTGATCGCCTGTTGCGATCGTGGAGACACCCAGCCTGGAGAGTAGGAGCGCAGCGTGAGAACCCACGTTGCCGAATCCTTGGACGATGGCCGTCGCGCCCTCGAGATCGAACCTCGCTTCGCGCGCCCACTCTTTGATGCAGTGCACTACGCCCTGCCCGGTGGCAGCCTCTCGGCCCTCGGAACCGCCCGCATTGATCGTCTTGCCGGTCACCACCGCACGCTGATCGTTCTTCTCGTAGGTGGGGCCGGTGTTGATGTAGGTATCCATCATCCAGACCATTGTCTGCGAACTGGTCCCCATGTCGGGCGCGGGGATGTCGTGGGATGGCCCAATGTTGGCCCCGAGCGCGTGGGTGAATCGCCGGGTGATGCGTCGCAGCTCGTCATATGAGTGCTCGCGGGGGTTGAACTTGATGCCGCCCTTGCCGCCTCCAAACGGAACGCCGAGGAGTGCGCACTTCCATGTCATCTGTGTAGCCAGCGCCTTGAGCTCATCGAGAGAGACCATCTCGTGGTAGCGCATGCCGCCCTTATAGGGACCCATCACATTGTTGTGTTGAATGCGGTAGCCCTTGAAAACACGGGTTTCGCCGTTGTCCATTCGAACGGGGAAATGCACGATGAGTTCGTTCTTGGGCTCCGCGAGGATTCGCCTCACGTGCGTCGGAAGGCCAACCAAGTCGGCGGCCTCCTCCATGTAGCCCTGCACGACCTCGAAGAATCGGAACCCATTTGCATCGGAAGAGGACATCAATTGCGAATGCTACCGGAGGCCCGCTCGGTCACCAAGATCGGCGCAAATTATTCGCATAGGAAATCGAAAACGAAAGAAGCGCGCACGCTATGGAAAAGGGTTCTCAACAACGATGATGAACTTGTTATTACAGGTTTTGCGGGGTTAGAGTCTGGTCGACCGGGCGGCCTTTAATTGTGTCGCTGCGACCTTTGCTTCCAACGGCGAGGAGGGTGCGATGAGTGAACCGGGAAACGACTTTCGTCGTGAGCTAGAGGCGCGCGGGGTTTCGCGTCGTGAGTTCATGGGCTTCTGTTCCGCGATGGCGGTGATGTTTGGTTTGCCGAAGGGAGCGACTGCGATGATCGCCGACGCCCTGGAGAACAAACCCAAGCCCACGCTGGTGTGGCTCAACTTTCAAGACTGCGCGGGCAACACCGAATCGTTCCTTCGCGCGAGTAAGCCAACCGCCGCAGAGGTGATCCTCGATCTAATCTCGATCGACTATCACGAGGTGATCATGGCGGCAGCCGGTCATCAAGCGGAAGAGAACCTTCATTCGGTCATGGAGAACCAAAAGGGCGCGTACATCGCGGTCATCGAAGGTTCGATTCCGACCGGTGCGAACGGCGCGTACTGCACGGTGGGTGGCAAGTCGGCGTTGCACATCGCCAACGAAGTTTGCAGCAACGCGATGGCTACGGTCGCTGTTGGAACCTGCGCGTCGTTTGGCGGAATTCCAGCGGCCTCACCCAACCCCACGGGCGCGCTTGGCGTGTCTGACGCGGTCCCAGGAATCAAGACTCTGATCAATCTCTCGGCCTGCCCTGTGAACGCGCAGAACCTCACCGGTACGCTCGTGTACTTCCTGACCTACGGAAGGTTCCCCGCCCTCGATAAGCTGAATCGTCCACTTTTCGCTTACGGAAAGTCGATCCATGACGCCTGCGAGCGGCGCGCGCACTACGACGCCGGTCAGTATGTCGAGCAATGGGGCGACCAAGCACATCGCGAGGGTCAGTGCCTGTACAAGATGGGCTGCAAGGGGCCCGTGTCATTCCAGAACTGCCCCAACGTCGGTTGGAACGACAACACTAGTTGGCCGGTGGCGTGTGGACACGGCTGCATTGGATGCGCCGAACCGGACTTCTGGGACAAGATGA
>CAYZDM010000521.1:0-2799 GCA_964476875.1 uncultured Sandaracinaceae bacterium
CGCGGTCTTGTGTCCGACGCCCGGTAACGCCTCGAGGGCATCAATGTCGTCCGGCACGACGCCATCGTGTCTTTCGAGCAGTAGCTCCGCCATGCGCTTCAGGTTCTTGGCCTTGGTTGGAGCAAGTCCGACCGTCCGAATGAATGAAAGGATTCGCTCGACCGGCAACGCAGCCATCGACTGGGGCTCCGATGCCTCGGCGAACAGCGCGGGGGTCACTTCGTTGACCTTCTTGTCGGTCGTCTGCGCGCTGAGCATCACGGATACGAGCAGCGTGTACGGGTCCTGGTGATCGAGCGGAATCGGCGGCTCGGGATAGAGCGCGTCCAGAAGCTCCCCGATCCGGTCGGCCTTGTCCCTGCGGTTCATGGGCGGCGAGCTAGAGTTCTTTGGCGTTCGGGTTGATCTTGTACTTGGCCATCAGCGTGGCCTCGGCCAGCACGTGGCCCTCGATCGCGGCGAGCGCATCGATCGAGGTGAATTTTCCGTCCACGGCCAGTCGATCGACATCGAGTGCGTACGCTGTGAAGCGGTAGTGGTGCACGATGCTATCGTTGAACGGTGGGCAAGGGCCATCATAGCCGAAGTAGTCGCCCGCCATGTCGGGATCGCCAGCAAACCAAGAGGTGTAGTCGTTGATGCCGCTCCGCGTGCCATGTGGACCTGCGGGGCCTTCCTTGCCCTTCGCCGTCACACCATCACTGAAGGCCCCCTCTGCGATCACCGCGTCAGGCGCGACATCGATGAGCACCCAGTGGCTGAAGTCGGCACGAGGCAGGTCCGACGGTACTTCGCGGCCTTCCTGATTGACGTCGTCCGGTTTGGTTGGCGCGTCACCATCGATGCAGAGTATCGCGATGGACTTCGTACCGTCTGGCAGAGCTGACCAGGCCAGGTGCGGGCTCTTGTTGTCGGAGAGGTCGATCTGACCGTCAGCGCTGGTCTTGCCGAACGCGTACTGAGTCGGAAGGAACTCGCCATCGTTGAAACTGTCGCTGCGAAGCTGCATGAGCACCCAGATCAGCACTGACCACCGGTCGTGTCAAACTCACAGACCAATCGTCGCGAGAACCTCACCGTAGAGCCTTCTCGGTCGTTAGGGGTTATGCTCTCCCGGTTGACCAAACAACCTCGATTCACGATCGGTCAGATCGTTCACCATCGCCTCTTCGACTACCGGGGGGTCGTCGTCGACATCGATCCCACGTTCGGGTTGAGCGAGGAGTGGTACGAGCAAGTGGCCAAGAGCAGGCCGCCCAAAGACGCCCCATGGTACCGAGTTCTCGTCGGAGGCGCGGTGCATCAAACCTACGTGGCCGAGCAGAACCTAGAAAATGACGACTCGGGCACCCCGATCGCGCACCCGCTCCTCGACGCGTTCTTCGACGCATTCGAGAACGGCCACTACGTGCGCAGCCGAGCCCTGAACTAACCCGTCCGATCGGACCTGGCCTGCGTCAGCGAGGGCGGATGGCCTGTAGGTAGCGTTCCGCAGTGGTATCCCAGCGGAACGTTGAGGTCACGTACTCCGCGGTGCGCTCGCTGGCGGACTGCAAGCCATCGGGATCGTCGAGCAGCGATTGGATTCGAGCGACGAACGCGTCGGCGTCTTGGGTGGGCGCGAACCATCCGTTGACCCCCTCGTCGATGACGTCTCGGATTCCTTCCAGATCGGCTGCAAGCGTCAGCAACCCACATGCGCCGGCTTCAAGCATCACGATGCCGAAGCCCTCCATGTCCCCCGGAACGACGATGTTCGGCATGACGAAGAGTTTGCCAAGTCGATAGAGTTCGACGAGCTCCTCTTCCGATATCTTGCCGAGGCACCGGACGCGTCGTTGTAGACCGGCACCCTCGATCGCAGCTTCGATGTTCTCCCGCTCAGGACCGTCGCCGGCCAACCAGAAGACCACGCGGTCGGGGAGCTTCGGCATGACGTTCTCGATGAACCACGCGAACCCCTTACGGCGAACCTGTCGTCCGACCGTCACCAATAGAAAAGCATCGTCGGAAAGTTCCGGCGCACCGACGATGCGGACCCGCGCTGCCTCGGTCCGCGATCCGGCGATCCCATCGAATCGATCGAGATCGACAGCGTTCGGAACGACATGGACTCGCTCTCGGGGCAGTCCGCGTGCGACGAGCTCATCGCCAGTCGCGCGACTCACCGGCATGACCGCATCGAGCATCCCGCAGAGGCGCCGAACGGCCATTTGGTACAGGGGATTCGGATCGGTCACGTCGAGCCCATGCACGATCGCGGTTAGTCGAACCCCCCTCTTCTTGAGAGCGGGCCCCGCTAGGAGCAACGGCAGGGCGGTGGTCATGCTCGTGAACAGAATTGCATCCGCCCGGTGCGCGGTGGCCTCGCGGCCCAGTCGTCCAGCAAGCGAAATCAAGAACGGAACCGCTTTGACGTGCACCCACTTCCAGCTCGACCGAAGCGCGACCGTCCGCATGTCCACGTCGTCCCGAGCTTCGAGCGCGCTGTGAAGCTCGGTCGCCACGCGTTGCATCCCACCGACGTTGCTCAGTGGAGCATTGCGGGGCGGAAACGAGTGCGTGACGAAGAGGAGTCGCATTTAAGGGGTTGATACAGGAGGCTCGACGGTCACGCCAGTGATCCACGCAGCGCCTCCTGCACTCGGCCGCGTCTAGATCGCGATTGAGTCACCGGGCAACGGCGCGCGACGCACGTGCTCGCGAGCGGGAGCCCGTTCGGCCGCATCTAGGTGGCAACTGAGTCACCGGAGAACGGCGCGCGACGCACGTGCTCGCGAGCGGGGCCCCGTCGCCGTC
>CAYZDM010000522.1:0-2796 GCA_964476875.1 uncultured Sandaracinaceae bacterium
CCAGCGCCATCATCGGCGCCGGCCCTTTTGGATCGAGACTCCCACCAAGGCGGGGGAGTTGGCCTAGGGGCTAACTCGCCCGAACCTCCGATGAGAGTCCGATTCTAGAATTGCTGTCCATATGCACATTCCTCCCCCGGCAATGCCGGCGCTCTTGGGTCTCTGGGCACCATGCCCAGACCTCGCGGAGCGTTCCTTGGTGGTTAGACCCGCGGATATCGAGGGCCGTATCACGGCAGCAAGTGTCCCTCCGGTGTTCGGAACGCCTTTGGGATTCGCACCAGTGCGGGGCAATCTGCCCAACCGCCGCCCGCGGCAAGTCGCGTCGCAAAAAGGAGTTTCCTCTTTGGGGCAACACCACTCACTTCTTGAAGATACCCGCTCTGCCCGACAGAACCAAGTCTAGAACGTGGTCACAGCAGGAATTCGTCCTCGAGGTGCAGAACCTTGAGGTTCCGGCCGCGAACGAGAGCTAGCTCTCGCAACACCGTTGCCTCGAATGTCGGCTTGATGTGATAGAGCAAGATCGGAAGTTCGTCGCTCTGCTCCAGCTTTCCGAGTTCCGTCGCGAGCGTTTGCGGAGTGAGGTGCCGAGAGTTGTGCGCAAGTTCGGCTTCATCATTCGGGAATGAGACTTCGATCATCACCGCTTGCAAATCGTCGAGTGCGTTGATGCGCGTCCACAGTTCGTCGGTCGGTCCTGTGTCACCGCTGTAGACGATACTCTTCGCGTCACGACGAATGATGAACGCGGACGTGTCCACGGTGTGGTTCACCATGACTGGCGTGACTTGATAGCCGTCGACTTCCGATTCCTGATTGGGCATGACCTCGATGAAACGCACTGTCGGGCCTTCTCTCGAGTCGATGCGCGTGAAGTCGGGCCAGATGATGTCGTTGAAGAAGTGGTCGCGCAGCGCTGCGATGGTCGCGGGGATCCCGACGATGTCGAGGGTCGAACCCCCTTGCTGGCAGCGGTTGTCGGCTAGCGTTGCGAGGTCACGGATGTGATCCATGTGCGGATGGCTCACGAGGATGGAACGGATCCGCGACTGCTCATCGAGCGAAAGCATGCTCGTAATCGCCCCCGCATCGATCGCGAGCCCGTCGCCAACGAGAAAGCTCGAAGTGCGATGCTTGGGTGTTTCGCCGCCATGGCAACCGAGGACGCGAAGCTGCATCAGGTCGCCCCAGAATTGCGTATGAAATCCAGGAACTCAGAGAGTCTCGCGTGGTCTTTGATCAAGACGAATCCGTCCGATACCTCGAGAACGCCGACGCGAGTGAGCCTCCGAAGCGCACCACGCACGTCGTTTTTGTCGACTCCAAGCTTGAGCGCGATTTGCTTGTCGGTGAGGTCCGGCGCCGCCGAGCCTTCTGCGTCTTGAAGTGCTTCCTGGAGCTCGAGCACCACGCGCGCGGTCATGTCGTCCTCCAGCAGGACGTCGATGAACCGGTTCGCGTGTTCGAGACGATCGGCAAGATGTCGAATCAGTCGAATCGCGACCTCGCCAGTACCGACCACCATCTCTTGAAGCTTGTCCGCGGGAACTTTTAGCAGCTCCGCGTCTTCGACGATCTCGACCGTCGCGGAGCGCGGTCGTCCCGTCACCACAGCCATCTCCCCGAAGAAATCGCCGGGCCCCAAGGTTGTCACCATGCGCTGGCGTCCGCGCGATTCTTTGAGCACGCGCGCCTTGCCGGCGCGAATGACGTACATGGAGCCGCCTGGGTCGCCCTGACGAAAAACCGTCGTGCCCTCTGAAAGACGAACTCCAAATTTCTCAGCCAACGACTGATCCGCCATGCCCCGCCCCCATCAATGTACCCCGCAGGGTAGTAGACCGCCAGAGCGTTAGCCCGCAATCCGGCGAACAGGCTTCGAAGTCGGCGCACCCAAGCCCTGATTCCGCGTGTGCTCGGCGAGATAGCCGGCTGTCGCGGGCGCCGCTCCGGGATCAACCGACAGGTGCGCGCGAAGTAGCTGGATGTCATTTGGATCGTCGACGTCGTACCACGGCGGGATGGTCGCGATCTGGTGGCCAGCATTGGCGCTGACGGTGTCACCGAATGCGTGGGCCGTGGACCAGCGAACTCGTTCGAAACTCGGGCGCATCGAGTCGCGAGCGCCGATCGCGTAGTAGCCGCCATCATTCGCGGGCCCCAGCATCATCGGAGCGCCCTCGAGCGTATGAAACGCCTCCCCGATGAGGCCGATCGGAAGCGTAGGGGTATCACTCCCGATGATGACGACACGTTCGTGATCACGGAGGCCTTCGTCGAACGCGGTGGCGAGCTTCGCGCCCAGGTCGCCTGGAGGCTGGAGCCGTACAGGAACACCGAGCTGTCGACCCCAACCGGACACGATCTCGTTCTCGGGACCGGCGGACCAAAGCGCGACGTCGACGCGACCCGCAGCCTGAACACGCAGGGTCAAACGAATGGTGTCTTCGACGAAGGCTTTGTACAGCTCGGCGGCGCCCGGTTCCCCGAAGGTCCCGACGAGTCGTGTTTTCGCCTGACCCGCGGATGGGGGCCGGACGAACAAGGCCAGCTGCGCTAGCTCCATGCGTAGCGCCCTAGCAGCCAGAGAATCTTGACGCCCGCGCCGACCGAACCGCGGACGGTACCGCTCACCTTGGACACGCCAATTCGCTGTCGGTAAGACACCGGAACCTCGAGGTAGGGGACGCGGCGCCGAGCGGCCTTGATCTGCATCTCGACGGTCCAACCGTAATTGCGATCCTGCATCCCAAGGCCTTTCAACGTCTCCCAGCGGATCGCGCGAAAGGGCCC
>CAYZDM010000523.1:0-2795 GCA_964476875.1 uncultured Sandaracinaceae bacterium
AAAGTTTCTCTGGTAGTGCGAAGGTCAGGGGTTCGATCCCCCTTGGCTCCACCAACCCCCGACCGCGCCAGAACCTCCGCAACCAAGGGACTGTCCCCTTTTCTGGGGCTACTTCTTTTTGGCGGGGGCTTTTTTCTTTTTGGTGGTTTTGGCCTTGAGTTGCTTGGCGGCCTTGCCGACCTTTTTCTCGAAGTTGGCGATAGCTTTGGCTGCCTTCTTTTTTTGCGCCGCGCTCTTCTTGGTGGCGGTCTTCTTGGCCTTCGTCAGCTTCCGCTTGATGTCGGCGCTTGTCTTTTGGGCCTTCCGCTTCAAGGATGCCGTTTCTTTTTCGGCGTCCTTCTTGGCCTTCGTCAGCTTCCGCTTGACCTGAGCGCTCGTCTTCGCCGCCTTCTTCTTTAGCGCCGCCGCTTCGGCCTTTACCGTCTTCTTTGCGGCGCGCTTCTTGGCTGCCTTCTTCGGTGCGGCGCGCTTCTTGGCTGCCTTCTTCGGTGCCGCGCGCTTCTTGGTTGCCTTCTTCGGTGCCGCGCGCTTCTTGGTTGCCTTCTTCGGCGCCGCACGCTTCTTGGAAGCCGACTTTTTCGCCGTCTTCTTCACTGTCTTCTTGGTGGATTTCTTGGTGGCCGCTTTCGCCATATCACGCTCCGTTGTGAGTACGGGCGGAGTATAGACAGGTGCGGCGTCCGACGGACAACAATTCTCGCGTTAGGTTCCCGGAGAGTTCCCAGACTCATGAGGCATTCGGTGCCGCGGACTCTGAAAGTAGTGCATGGGCGAGTACTCGGTGAAGTTCGTCGCGCGCGACGTATACAGCCCGGCATACTGTTCGACCTGGCTTCCAAAGCTGGACACTTCGTTGCCTGCCTTGAAGACCGAGCCCCAGAAGGGATGAAACGCCTCTTCGAGCGTCTCGTGCAGCGCAGAACGCTCTGCATCGAGGTCTTTGAGTTGGGCCCGGAGACGATCGATCGAGCGCCGGTGACGAACGCGTTTGGCATCCCAAGTGGCCCTCTCGGGACCCGATTCGTGCTCGTTGAGCGCGCGTTCTGCCCTTTTCAGGCGCGCTTGGTGCTCACGGAGCTCGTCCTGGACGGCGTCCTGCATCTGGGTGAGGGAATCGGCGCGCTCGAAACCGAGGGCGTGCTCACGAAGCACCCGAAGCTCGTCGTCCATCTCCTGGATGATCATGGCCGTGCGCCATGTCGACTCCTTCTTGGCTCGGAGCACATCGCCGTAAATGTGGTCGCCCACGTAGAGAACTTCGTCGCCGGCCAGACCGAGAACGCGCTGCAGGTCGGTGATGTTGCCCCCGGTGTAGACCCGACCGCGGCTGGGAGTCTGTGACTCCTCCTGCGATTCAACCTCGATGAAGGGGGCCTTCTCGGTGAAAAAGCGAGGCTTCTGGGAAGCTGTGCAGATGTAGTCGAAGTAGTTTCGCCAGCTGGGGTACTCGTCG
Organism: uncultured Sandaracinaceae bacterium; assembly: GCA_964476875.1. Classification (GTDB taxonomy): domain Bacteria; phylum Myxococcota_A; class Polyangia; order Polyangiales; family Houyiibacteriaceae; genus SG8-38. The sequence goes on from CAYZDM010000523.1 coordinate 1,454, forward strand.
AGCGCGTCATCGAGCAGGTACTTCATCATGGCTTCGCTGTAGTCGGGGCCGGAGTTCGTCACGAGAAACACTCGCTTCCCCGCGCTTCGAAGCTTGTGGAGCAGGAGCCCGAGGCCGGGATCGCGATCCACGTACCTGGGTAAGTCAGCCAGAACCTCGTCGAGAATCGACCCATCCTGATGAGAGATATCGGCGCACTCTCGAATGTCGGCGAACAGCTGCCCGTAGTCGAGGGTGCCCCCGTGCGTCTCCAGATGCTCGATGACGGCGGCGTACACCGCGACCTCCGACAGGGCGTACAAGGTGTCGACCCAGTGGTACCGGCCGGTGCCGGGCCGGAGGCGCCGTGTGTGATACGCCCGACGTCGCTCTTCACGCGTGAGCCGGCGGAAGCCGTGGTAGGCCGTCTTCACGTACCGGTAGCGATCCATCTTCAGTACGTTGCCGAGCTTTCGGTCGATGAGCAGGCCGCGGATCGGAAAGTCCGTCCGGTACTTCATCGACAGCAGCTCTTCGGGATAGCCCCGCTCGACGAGCTTGCCGACCGTCGCCTCGATGCTGAGTCGATCCATCTCGGCCTGGCGATAGATCGCGAGGGTGTAGTCCATGTCGAAGCCAACGGCTTTGACCTGGTCGAGCCGCAGGTTGCGATTGCAGTAGACCCTATGCCCGGCGGGCGGCGGAAAAACACTGCCCGTAGGGGAATCGAACTCGGGTGCGGGAAAACGCTCCTGCAAGGAGTCGCTCAGCTGTCTGCGGGATAGACAGCGACGCGTTTGCCGGTGCGGCCACGTCGCTCGAAGGTCACGACGCCATCAACTTTGGCCCAAAGTGTGTAGTCCTTGCCCACGCCCACGTTCGCACCGGGGTGGAACGTCGAGCCGACCTGGCGAACCAAGATGCTCCCCGCGGGGACCGTCTGGCCGCCAAAGACTTTGACGCCTCGGTACTGCGGGTTGGATGTGCGACCGTTGCGGGTCGAGCCCTGACCTTTTTTATGTGCCATGGCGCTCCGTTAGCCTTTCACGCTCTTGATGTGCAGCTCGGTGTACGGCTGCCGGTGACCGCGACGGTTCCGATAGCCCTTCCGGCGCTTCATCTTGAAGACGATGATCTTTTTGGCGAGGTCCTGTGCGACGATCTCGGCCGTGACCTTGGCTCCACCGACGTGCGGCTTACCCACTTCGACTTTCTCGCCGCCGACCATCAAGATGTCGGTGAACTCCACATTGGAGCCGACATCGCCTGTGAGTTTTTCGACGCGAATCGTGTCGCCTTCGGCAACTCGATACTGCTTTCCGCCTGTTTGAATGACCGCCTACATGGTGAATCCGTCTGTCCC
>CAYZDM010000524.1:0-2790 GCA_964476875.1 uncultured Sandaracinaceae bacterium
CTTGTTCATTCGTACTTCCCTTTCCCCCGGGCCCAGCGCCCGCTTAATTTTGAGTTGCCCTAGGACACTGCAACTGCCGTGCCGATTGTCTCGAACCTGATGCGCAACCGGAAATTATTGACTAATCCGGGGATCAGGGTGCCGCGGAAGAGCGGAAAGGGACAGATTTCGTCACCTTTCGGTGACGGAAATTGTCACTCCCAGCCGCCATCTGCAGTGGCACTGTTATAAATGTGGCTCGATTGGGAGTAGATCTCGAGGAAGAAATCGTCGCCGTCCTCGTCCAGATCACCCTGGGCTCTCGCGGCGAACCAGTAGTCATCCTCGTCGAGGTTCGTGTTCGCCGGGGCGTTATCGCCCGGCACGCCGGCCACGGTGGCGTACTGGAAACGAACGGGCCCATCCGGGCTCGCGCCGAGCTGCTGCCACTTGGTCGTCGTCGCCCAGCCCACCGGGTCGATCCCGGGAATGGTCGCGGGGTTGTAGGTTCCCCAGTCGTCTCCGTCGACGGCGCAGTACTGACCGAACTCGCTTCGGTAGGCTTCCTGCCGCTGCTTGATCTGTCCGAGGAAGGTCGACGCCTCAGTCACGCGGGCCTTGTAGATGTAAGAGGTGAAGCTCGGGATCGCCAGACTCGCCAAGACCCCCATGATGACCACCGCGATCATCAGCTCGGTGATTGTAAATCCTTGGTTCTTCTTCATTCCCATCCTCCAGTGCCCGCCGCGCTGTTGTACATGATGCGGCTGTCTGAATAGACCTCGAGGATGAACGACGTTCCATCTCCGTTGAGGTCGCCTTCGGCCTGCGCGGCGTACCAAAATTCGTTCTGATCGAGGTTGCTGTCGGTTGGGGGCGTCGTTCCTGGGAGCCCCGCGACGGTCGCGTATCGAAATCGTACGGCACCCGGCGAGCTGAGACCAAGCATCTCCCAGCCGGCCGAACTGGGCCAGGCCACCGCGTTGGAGCCCGGAAGGGTTGATGGCGTGTAGGTGCCCCAGTCCGTACCGCTGACCGCCGCGTAGTTGCCGAAGCGACCACGGTAGGCCTCCTGCCGGGTCTTGATCTCGTTGAGAATCCTCACCGCTTCGCTCACGCGCCCGCGGTAGACGTAGCTCTTGAAGGTCGGAACGGCGATGGCGGCCAAGATGCCGACAATGGCAACACCGATCAACAGCTCGATTGTGGTGAAGCCAGCGCTCCGTGGTTGACGCATCAAGAAAGAACCTCCACGGGCCATTATATCAATCGCCCGCCTCATCGCCCACTTCGGGCGATATGTGTTTTGCCAAACGATATCGGAACTGCCGGAAGCTCATCCCAAGCAGTTCGGCCGCGTTCTTGCGGACGCCACCAGCTTGATCGAGCGCCCGGAACAAGAGCTCTTTCTCGACCTGCATGAGGTACTCGTCGAGTTCGAAGCGACCCTCGGGAATCTGCGAGGGAGCGACCGCTTTCTTCGCCGGATGCGTATCGCCGAGATCTTCGCGGTTCACGGTGGTGCCGGGGGACAGGGTCACCCCACGCTCCACCATGTTCTCGAGCTCGCGCACGTTTCCAGCATAGGACTGCTGCGCCAGCCAACGTATCGCTTCCGGTGAAAATTGGAGACGGCGGCCTTGGAGCGCGGCATGCTTCTCGAGGAAGTACTCGGCAAGCACAGGAATGTCCTCGGGCCTTTCTCGTAGGGGAGGGACCTCGATCCGGATTACGTTCAGGCGATAGAAGAGATCTTCGCGGAACCCCCCCGACTCGACTTCGGTTTCGACATTGCGGTTGGTCGCGGCTAGGACACGAACGTCGACCTCGATCTCGGTGTGCCCGCCGACCGGACGAACCTTGTGGTCCTGCAACACCCGGAGCAATTTCACTTGCAGAGGCGCGGGCAGCTCGCCAACTTCGTCCAAGAACAGCGTTCCGCCATTGGCCGCGCGAAACAGACCTTCCTTGGCGGCGGTGGCGCCCGTGAACGCACCCTTGATGTGGCCGAAGAGCTCGCTCTCGATGAGGTTCTCCGGGATGGCGCCGCAGTTGAGGACGATGAACGGCTCTTCGGCGCGCGGGCTCTGAAAGTGTAGGGCGCGCGCGACCATCTCTTTGCCGGTGCCACTCTCGCCCGTGATGAGGACGCTGGTGGTGGCGCTGGCCACCCGCTTGATGAGGTCACGCAGCCGGTCCATCGTCGGGCCCTTGCCGATGAGCTGTCCCGCGGTCCAACGCGATTTGATCTCGGCGCGGAGCGTTTGGTTTTCTGCCACAATGGCCCGCTTCTCGAGGGCCTTCTCGAGTGTTGCCAACAGCTCGTGATTCTTGAACGGCTTCTGAACGTAGTCGTAGGCGCCCTTACGCATCGCCTCGACCGCCTGCTCGGTGGTGGCGAAGGCCGTGACCATCAAGATCTGTGTGTCGGCCGAGCGGGCTCGGACCGCGTCGAGCACCTCCATCCCAGTGCCATCCGGCATCACGAGGTCGGTGATGACGACGTCGTACGGGTCGGCGCTGCCAAGCTGGTCACGCGCGGCGTGGACGCCGTCCACCAAGTCGACACGATAGCCTTCGCGGCGCAACAGAATCTGCAGCATCTCGCGCAGACTGGCTTCGTCATCACAGACAAGAATGCGTGCTGACAAGTTCCGTAAACCCCCGCCTACATCCTACGTCAAAACCCCGGCTCAGCCACGAGACTTGCAGGCGTGGCACGGCGCGCGGCATCCCGTCGTTGCTCAGCTAAAACCGGCGCGACGTCCACCGCCGCCCTTCGGCGGGCGAACGCATAGCCCGTGGAGGCTG
>CAYZDM010000525.1:0-2768 GCA_964476875.1 uncultured Sandaracinaceae bacterium
GCTGCGGAAGACGCGGACTTCTACGAGCACGAGGGCCTCGACTACAACGGCATCGTGCGTGCGGTGGGCCGCGACATCGTGGCAGGACGTGCCGCGCAGGGTGGGAGCACGATCACGCAGCAGGTGGTCAAACTCATGCTCCTCACCCCGGAGCGGACGCTCTCCCGAAAGGTTCGAGAACTGATTCTTGCTCGACGGCTGGAGAACGAGCTGACCAAGGACGAAATCCTTCACCTCTACCTCAATCACGTGAATTTCGGGCGTGGACGCTACGGGATCCAGGAGGCGGCGCAATACTATTTTGGCAAGAACGCCAGTGAGCTGACACTTGCCGAGTCCGCGATGCTGGCCGGGGTTCCGCAGGCGCCGACGAGACTCTCGCCGCGACGCAACCCAGAGGCGGCGAAACGACGCCAGGCATACGTGCTCTCGCAACTATTGGCCAAGCGACAAGTCTACTGGCCCGACCTGACCGAAGAAGCCATTGCCGCGGCTCGAAAAGAGAAGGTGGAGACGATCCCCGTACCGGAGGGTTCCGGCAGCGCTCCCGAGGTGCTTTCGATCGCGAGACAGATGCTCCGCAGCGCGGCCGGAGACGAGGCGCTCGGCGAAGGCGGCTATGAAGTCTACACCACGATCGATCTTTCGCTGCAGCGGCAAGCACGGCAGGCGCTTCAGCGCGGACTACGGGCAGTCGATGAGCGGCAAGGGTACGAAGGGCCCTTTCGCCGCACCAAGCGGAAGGGCGCGCCGAAACCCACGAAGCCAAGCGACCGACTGCGCATGGGCCGAACGTACAACGCGCGGGTGACGGGCACCGACGACGAAACTCGGACCGTCCGCCTCAACGTGGCAGGCCACCCCGCTGTCCTGACGATGAGCGACGCCGCGCGGCACAACCCCGACGCGCTTGCGGCGTCATCGTTCGCGAAGAAGGGCGAGCTTATCCCCGTTTCGATCACCCAGTTCGGTGAGGGAGAAGACCCTTCGTCCGCGCGGATGGAACGCGGTCCGGAGGGCGCGATTGTCGTCATCGAGCCCCGTTCGCGACAGGTGTTGGCGTTGATCGGGGGCTACGCCGCCGCGAGCGGTTTCAACCGCGCAACTCAGGCCATTCGCCAGCCCGGCAGCGCATTCAAGCCGCTTGTCTACGCGAGGGCCATTCAGTCCCGGCGTTTCACTCCCGCGTCAATCGTGGTGGACGCCCCCGCTGTGTACGACGAATGGAAGCCGCGCAACTACGAGGAGTGGAACTACCAGGGCGCGATACGACTCCGCCAAGCGCTCGCGCGCTCGATCAACATGGTCGCGATTCGCGTCATTGAGGACATCGGAGTGCAAGACGTGGCCGAGTTCGCCCGACAGGACGGCATTGCCACCAAGCTCGAGGAAGATATGGCGCTCGCCCTTGGCGCTAGTGGGGTGAGGCCCATCGAGCTCACGAACGCCTACGCGACGTTTGCGGCGGGCGGTCGTTGGGCGCCGACGCGGATCGTGAGCAGGATCGTTGCGCCCGATGGGTCTCGTGTGCAGCTCCCAGCCGGAGAGCCCGCCCGCGACGTGATGACCCCGAGCGAGGCTTACGTGATCACGAGCATGCTGCGCAGCGTCGTGCTCGAAGGGACTGGGTCGCCGGCTCAGCGTCTGGAGCGCGCGGTCGGCGGCAAGACTGGCACGAGCAACGACGCTCGCGACGCCTGGTTCGTCGGCTACTCACCGTCGGTGGTGGCGGGTGTTTGGGTTGGATTCGATGACTCGCGGACGCTCGGCAAGCGCGAAACCGGAACTCGAACTGCGCTTCCGATCTGGATCGACGTGATGGCGGCCGCGGACAAGACGCCGAAGGAAACCGACTTCGCGATGCCGAGTGGAGTGACCCGCGCCCGCGTCGATCCGGCAACGGGTCTGTTGGCGTACGAGGGTCAGGAAGACGCGTTCGAAGAGGTGTTCCTGAGCGGCACCGCCCCGGTGGAGGTCGCCAATCCTCCCGATGTGGCGGACCCAAACCTGTTCTTGATGGAGCAGTACGACGAGGAAGACGGGAGCGCGTCGACGGATTCGAGGCGAGCTCCGCGTGAAGAGCGGGTACTCGGCGGCGTAGCGGCGCCATGAGCCGGTTCTCGACGCGTGTCGCCGTGCTGTTCGCCCTGGCTGCGACGGTTCCTGTCGCGCTGACTGGGATCGTCTGGATGACGGTGTCCGGACGGGGCGCTAGTGCGACGACGAGCGAGGCTGCCATGGTCCGCGCGCAGCTGAGTACGCTCGACGCGCAGCGAAAGGCCGCGGTGAACCGACTTTGCCGCGACGACCTGGCGATCGACAAGCTGCTCGAGGAACGTGTTAACGAATCCCCGTCGACTCTCGACTATGACCGCCTGTTTCGTGCATCGATGGAAGCCGCGGGGTTTCAGGCACTCTGGGTGCTCGATTCGCTGAGCGGCGAGGTCGTCGCTTCGGGCCATCGCAGCCGCGTGGTTTCCGACGGGGCCGACCTCACGCGCCAAGCGAGAAGCGCTGGCGATCGTGCGTACCTCGTGACACTCGGAAACCAGGAGCACCAGACCTTCCTCGTTCGATCATGCTCGATAGCCCGTGGCGGCGCCCGTCTCACGATCATCGGGGGACACCGCGTCTCCGACCTGCGCGACATCGATCCCGAACAGCTCGTGCTCACGAGCGCGGCCGGAGCGCGAGACGAGGTGGTAGCAGAACTAACCAACGCTGAAGGCGCCTCCCAGGGTTCGCTGGTCTGGCGTCCAGGGCTCGAC
>CAYZDM010000526.1:0-2759 GCA_964476875.1 uncultured Sandaracinaceae bacterium
GTCCGAGGGTGCGTGGATGAAAATGCTGTCTTTCCAGGTGGCCATGTAGCGTAGCTCCGACGCCCGGCGTGAGAGGAAGATGAAACCAGACCCGGGGCACGCTGTCTATAAGCAATTCTTCAGTCATCTTTCTCGTACCCAAGCCACGTGATAGGGAGCCAAATATGTGGAGCGCCACGCGAGCGTGGGGCGCCGTTTCGCGGTCAGTTGCCGATGTAGGCGCTGACGCCGAGAACCAGACCAAAATAGATGTCGCTGCTACCGATCGGGTCCCCGGTAGTCGAATCCGTCGGTGAGTTCCGCGTGAAGAAGAGGTCCTGCAGCGAATGCTCGAATCGAGGCTCGAGCGAGATGACCAGGTACTGGACCGGTATGTAGCGCACAGTGGCGGTGACGGTGACGAGGTCGGGATCCTTGCCGGCCGGGAGCGCAACGGTGCCCCCTAGGTACTCGACCCGCGCCCCTACCCTCCAGTGGTCGTGAACCTTCATGTCCCCCGAGAGCTGCACACCGTAGGAGTACCGTCCGCCATCCACGGGAGGGTCGAAGGTCGCGTTGCCGTTGAACGTCAACGTGAAGCGCTGGATCCTGGCAGTCAGGATCAGATCAAAGAAGTTGCCCCAGGCTCTGTTGCCGTTGAGTCCGCTTGCTCCAGTCAAATACCCGAGATGGAGTGTCACTTCATCGATGGGCGAGATGTCGAGCCGTACACCCAAGCTTGGAGACGCGTCGACGCCCACCGGAGAACCTCTTACCTTCCCGACCCCGACGTTCCCGTTCACGACGAGGAACTTCAGTGCCCAATGATCGTTGAACTTCGCCGAGACGCGCAAGCCCATGTGGTTGAACGGTTGCTGCAAGTAGTAGAGGGCGCCGCGTGTGAAGTTGGGATTCACCCACTCGTCGACGAACTCGGATCCGTAGATCGTGTCGAACCACCCGAAATCGAAGGTCAGCTTCTCGAGTGGCATCCAACTCACGAACCCCTGCTTGAGCGGCGCCAAGACACTCAACTCGGAGGCAGCGCTGCCGAATCGCAGATCGACCGTAATCGCGAATTTCTCCCCGGTGAAGCTGACGTCCCCGCCGGCGAAGTTGAGCCCGAAGCCCATGTAGCTCGTGTAGGGGTAGTCGAGCTGGTTGTAGGATCCGGCGACTCGATGGGCGTTGAACAGATAGAAGCCGCTTGCCATGACCTGCCAGTCGAGCCCATCGAGAAACGGCTCGCTGTCAGCGGCCGCGTCCTGAGTGGGCGCCCATGCGAGAAGCATTGCGCCGCAGAGAAAGGCAGCGCTCAGCGCTCGTCCCGGCCTCATGGACGCGACTCGTCTCCGGTACATGAGCCCCATTCCTGGACCCTTTGTTACTCCGCTCCCGAACGCACGTCCAGCTTGACCCCCCAATGCGATCAATCTGACCTCGAAGGCGAAGCCAAGCGAATCTTGACGACGCAGTGAGCGCCTGGTCTTCATTGACCCTTGGTGAGGCGATGTTGGCGGACGAAGCCACGGACCGGATCCAAGCGCTGTTTCGATCGAGCCACACGGACGCCGGCGGTCCGATCGGGATGGCACTCTTCCTCAGACACGAATCAGAGAGACAGCTCCACTGCGACGTGAAGCTCTACTTCTCGCCGCTGTCTGAACCCTTCGCGCGAAGCGTGTTCGCTGAACCTTGCAAGCAACCATCCCCCGAAGGGCTGAGCCTCCTGGTAGGTTTCGAGGACGCTTGGGCGGTACTCTTCCCCGACTTTAAGCGTCCGCGGTCTCTCGGTCTCTCGGCTTCGCGTTCGTGGTGAGGGTGGAGAGAAGCTCGCATGCGACCTGCGAAACCGAGTCGACCGCTGCGTCGAACGCGAGCTGGTTGGCGCGGGAAGGCTTGCTGAACCCGCTGAGCTTTGGAACGAACTGCACAGACGCGGCTCGCACCTCTTCCTCGGTCGCGGGTGGCTCGAAGTTGAACAAGGTCTTAATGTTTCTGCACATGATGACCCTACGCGGAGCGACTCTGCCCCGTTGGCCTGCTCCCACACCTCTCGATGAGGCCACCCCGTCCAAGGAAGAGAAGGCCAAAGAGGAGAAGCCCGAAGAAAAGAAGGCGGTGACCGTTGCCGCCGGAACGCCGATGATGATCAAGACCGCCACCAAGGTCTCGTCGAGTGACGCGGCGGGTTGGAGGTTTAGTGCGACGCTAGAGGCGAATCTCCTTTCCGGAGATGACGTAGTCGCAAAGGCCGGTACGCAGGTCTACGGTCAGGTGATCGGTTCCAAGAAGGTTGGGCGAGGGCGGTTCGAGAGGTCTTGAAAGCCTAAAGACCAAAGGCCTTCAAGAGAGCGCGGTCGCGAAGGCGGTCGGGGAGCATTCTCAAGAATTTCCGCTGACCGACCCCAGTCCCCATGACGTAACGCGTCTTGGGCTTTCGGGCCTCCAGCGCGTGGATGACTGCATCCAGAACGACCTGCGGATCGGCCGCAGTGTTCTTGCCCTCTTTTGCGAACTTTCGAATCCCGCCAACGAAGCGCCCGTAGCGCTCCTGGAAGCCCGGGGGAGGGCTGTTGATCATGTCCTCGGCTCCGTCTTGTCCCTTGTCCCAAATCGGCGTGGCGATCGCCGCGGGCTGGAGTAGCACCACGTGGACGCCTTGAGGTGCAAGCTCCACGCGAAGCGCGTCGCTAAACGCTTCGATTGCGAACTTCGACATGCAGTACGGGCCGAGGATCGGAGTCGCCACGAAGCCACCCACCGAACCAGTCGTGATG
>CAYZDM010000527.1:0-2735 GCA_964476875.1 uncultured Sandaracinaceae bacterium
AAGTGCGGCCCGAGCCGATGGCTCGTCGGCGACGTCCAGGATGCGCTTCTTGTACTGCACGACCGATTCCCAGTCGCCTTCCACGGTCTGGAGAGCCACCATCGCCTCGAGCGCAGGCACGAAATGCGTGTCCTCCTCGAGCGCCTTGTCGAACATGTTGCGGGCCTTCTTGTCCTCGCCCTGCTCTCGCTTCACGACACCGAGTCGATAGAAAACCTCGGTGATCTCGTCGCGTCCGAGCGCGTCACGGTGCTGGACCAGCAACAACTGATGGTACTTGAACGCGTCATCCCAGCGTTCCGCTCGGAAGTAGCTTCCGGCCAGCCCCTTGAGCGTGGGTGAGTCGTCGTTGTCGATCGCGTACGCGCGCTCGTATGCCCCCACAGCCTCGTCCGCTTGTCCGAGCTTGGTCGCGGTTTCACCGAGCATCGAAGCGAGTCGGTGCTGCTCGTGCCCTTCCCGCTTGTCGGAGCGCTGAACCAGCGTCTGAAGCAGAGGGAAAGCGTCCTCGTCACGGCCGTTGGCGACATAAGCGTCGACGAGTGGCAGCATGGCGTCCTCGTTGTCAGGGTCGGCTGCAGAGGCGGCCTCGAAGGCCAACACGGCACCCGCTTCATCGTCGAGCCTCTCCGCTCGAATGCGGCCCAGCTCGACGAGTCGGGCGCCTCGAACTCGGTCGTTCTCGGTATTCTCGATCTCGAGACCGAGCGTGCGGTCAGCTGCCACCCAATCACCGGAGTCGACGTAGATGCTTCGCATCGCTTCGAGCGATGGCAGGTGGGCAGGATCCAAATCGATGGCCGCTTGGAACTGCTCCAGTGCCGACACACGATCCCCGAGTTCTTGATCGAGAATACGGCCCATTCGATGCTTGAGCGTCACTTGGTCGGCCGGGTCGTCTACGACGACGGCAAGCTGTCCCATCATGTCCAGCGCCGCCGAATGGTCACCCTTACGCTCGTAAAGCTTGGTGAGCGCCTGCAGGCTGAAGATGTCTTGCTCGTTGAGATTGAGCGCGTTTAGGTAACTGTCGATCGCCTGCTCGACGTCGTCCTTCTGGGCGGCGTACAGCTGACCGAGCTCGCGGAAGATGCGAGCGCGCTCCTCGTTGTCGGAGGTCGCGTTGACATGGCGATCGTAGGTTCGCACCAGGTCGTCCCAGCGCTGGGTCGTCCGGTAGAGCTGCTCGAGCCGACACAACGCATCGTCGTGCAGTGGGTCGATGTCCAAGACCTGCTCGAGACGCTCTGCGGCGTTCTCCGGCTTCCGGAACTCCTGCTCCCACATCTGAGCGAGGCGCATGAGGATCTCGATTCGCTCGCGCTCCGTCGCGACGACTTCATACTCGCGTTCGAGGATTCCAATGAGCTCCTGATAGCGACCATCTTGCGTGTACAAACGCTCCAAACCTCGAAGCGCTGTCAGGTTCGAGGGAGACAGCTCGGCCGCCTTCTCGAAGTTCTCGATGGCCGCCTTCGGGTCGTTGAACCGCTCCTCGTACGCCTCGGCGACCTGGAGCAGTGCAGACACGACGCTGTCGGTGTCCTCGACGGCCAGTGCCTTGCGCTCGAGGATGTTCAGCAACTTGTTGGAGCGGCCATCCTCCCGGTAGATCCGCTCCAACGCCTCCAACGCGCCGACGTGCTTGTCCTGCAGGTGCAGCGCCCGACGGTAGTAGTCCTCCGCCTCTTGCCGCATGGCAAAGCGGTCGTCCGCGAGGTCGCCCATCCGAACGTACGTGTTGGCCTTGACCTCATCATCGTTGGTGAGTTCGACGAGCTTCGCCAGCGCCTGCGCGAGCTTGTCCCACTGCTGGGTCGTCTCGTAGAGATCACCGAGTTGCCACCAGGCCTTCGCGTTGCTCGGGTCCAGCGCCCGGATTTGCTCGTAGTACGGAATCGCGTACTCGGGATGCCCGAGGTCCTGCCCGTACCACTTCGCGCAGCAGAGGCAGATGGCGATCTGGATGTCCGGCTCGTGCCCTTCCTGGAGCACCTGGTTTGCCGAAGTCAGAAGCTCGTTCCACTTGTCGTTGGCCGCGGTGACTCGTTCGAGGTCGACCGCCGTGTTCTTGTTCCCGAAGTCCTCGGTCCAAGCGATGTACAGGGTGTGATAGGCCTGGTCGCCGCTATCGAGCTGTTCCTCGTAGACCCTCGCTGCGGCGCGCAGCAGCTCGATGCGCTCGTCACGATCCTCGGTGCCCTCGATGCGAGTGACGTACAGGTCGATTAGGTCGTCCCATCGCTCCGCATCCTTGTGCAGTGCCTGCAGCTCCGAGAAGGCGTACTCGTGCATCGGATCGACTTCGAGGATGCGACCAAACGCACCCGCCGCGCCGTCCTTGTTGCCGACCTCGTTCTCCCAGATTTCGGTGACCGAGAGGAGCTGGCGAATCGTGTCCTGAGGATCGATCAGCGCCTGAGCCCTCTGCTCCATGACGCCGATGGCCTCTTCCCACTCGGCCTGTTCGCGATGAATGAGCTCGAGTGAATCGAGCGCTTCAAAGAAGCCCGGATCGACGGTTAGGACGTTGCCGTACGCCTCGACAGCATCAGCCGGCTGCCCGAGCTCGTTGGCATAGATGTGGCCAAGTTGCATGTAGACCGTGACGAGATCGGCATCCTCTAGAGTCGCGGCGCCGACGTCGATGATTCTGTGAAGCGTGTCTGCACGCTCCCGCGACTGGCCGCCCTCGCGATGAATCTCGGCGATGCTGAACAGCGCGTAGGTGTTGC
>CAYZDM010000528.1:0-2734 GCA_964476875.1 uncultured Sandaracinaceae bacterium
GCTGGGACCGGCGGCACGGCTGGGACCGGCGGCTTCCCGACCAGCATCACACTCGAGAGCCTGCCGGCGACGGACGATGACGGGGACTACATATTGAGTTGGTCGGTTTCAGGGCTCGCGAGCGCACCCTGGACGATTCAAGAAGACGACAACGCGAGCTTCACGAGCCCGTCGAGCGCCTCGTCTTACGACGCGACCCCGCCTTACACCCACGCGATCACCGACCGCGAGCCCGGCTACTACTGCTACCAGGTAGGCCTGTCACCCAGTGGGCCGTTCAGTCAGGCCACGTGCACCACGGTAGTTCTCCCAGCGCGTCAACTCACCCTCGTCAACAACATGTCGAGCAGTCTGAATATTCACGACGTCGTTCAGATCAAGCTCGCCGACACTCGACCGGCGCTCGCCACGAGAGACGATCTTCTAACGGATGATCCGGCACGCTGCCTGAGCTTGCCGGGAGACAGCATTGCGCCGGGGCAGTCGCTGACCATCGATCTCAATGTGGGCGACTACTTCGTCTTCATCGGGATCGGCATATGGGATCTCGACAACGCGTTCTGCCAGCTCGGCTACAACTGGTTCAAGCGAACCTATTTCACCGACATCAGCTTCGACACCTACTTCGTCTGGACCGACGTCGAGGTGCACGGGCACGAGAGCGGCAACTGGGAGTGGACGATCTCGGGCTCGTATTTGAACGGAACGCTCGCCGTGACGCCCGACGGCGGCGGTCCAATTTTGTTCAAGGTGACCGACAACAACCCGATTCCCTAGATGGGGCCGGATCAGTGAATGAGTTCGTATTCAAGACCGGACAGGGTCCTGCACAAACAACGACGACGACCCGAGCCTGCGTTGCGTGTTTTGTGGGCTGATTTGCGCTGAGAAACGACGTCAAAGGAGCAAGCGATGCAGTGTTCGTTCAAGATCTGTCTCCTGTGTTCAATCATCGCGGTTGCCGGCCTGGCCTGCGATACGCCCGGCGGAACGGCTGGCAGCGGCGGAACTGGAGGTGGCGGTGGCGTTGCAGGCGGAGCCGGCACCGGCGGCACCGCTGGCACGGGTGGCGCGGCCGGGATGGGCGGAGGCGTTGATCTCTGCGCGAGCATCGACTGCGGTGATGCAAACGACTGCACGATCGACCCCACCTGCAATCCGGCAAATGGCCAGTGTGAAGGCGGGGGCGATGAGCCGGTAGACACACGTTGTGGTGATGGCAGTCGGTTCTGCGATGGATCGGGCCAATGTGTTCAATGCAACGTAGCCGAGCAATGCCCCGACGATGGGAACGAATGCACCACTGGGTTCTGCGACATCAGTGCTTGCTTCAACCTGGGCGTTGGGGGCTCCTGTACGTACATGAATGGGGCAGGTGTCTGTCAGGGCGGGACCTGTGTCGATGCGAATTTGTGTGATCCGTACCCTTGCGAGAATCGGGGAGCCTGCGTCGTAGATCAGTGCAACCCCGCGACTGGGACCTGCAGCTACACGAACCAGCCAGTCGATACCCTGTGCCTCCAAAGCGGCGGCCGCTTCTGCGACGGCGCGGGCCGCTGCGTCCTCTGCAATCAAGACCCTCAGTGCGACGACGCGAACGACTGCACCTCGGATACGTGCGTCACGGGCCTCATCCCTCAGTGCCTCATTCTCTCCATCGACGACGGCTCGTACTGTGAGGGCGGGGCCACCGCCTGTGTCAGGGGTCAGTGCCGGACAGATCCGCTGGATCGGGAGACCTTCGACGGGAACAAAGCGGACCTCACCAGCGGCATGTGGAACTGGTGGCCCGCACGGGATTGGGCGCTCTACGAGTTCTATCCGTACGGGCTCGCGGGGTTCAGCTTCGACTTCACACCGCTCGATGTAGACCACGAGATCGACCGGATTCGTCCCGGGTTCTACTTGGACGACTATCTGCCGATTGCGGGGATGGAGACCGGACTCTGGGCGGTCTATGAGGATGGAAACGGCGACGATCCGTATGATTGGGAGGTCTTGGCTCAGCGACTTCCCGTGGGAACTCTGCTGGGGCACCACGAGGAGTGCAGCGATGGCTACGGCCCGTTCGGCAAGGAGCTCGGATCAGCGCCGTCGGGGTACAAGCCCGTCTTGCTCGGCTTCGATTTCGATCGGGAAAGCGATCACAACCTCACGGTGATCCGCATCCGCTTGTACAAGCCGTCGACTACCATCTACCTCGACGCCTTTTACCAAGACGATGGCGGGACCGATCCGTTCTGCTTCAGCGTGAGCTACGCGTTGGTTCCACTCCATCGAATTCGAGAGATGGGACACGCCCAGTCGTCGAGCGCAGGCGGTCCCGACACGCTGCCCATCGATGCTGCGCAGCCTATCCTTCAAGGGTTCGCGCTCGAGTTCACCAACGGCGACCACCATCTGGATGAGATTGGCGTCCGGGTCACTCCTGGCGAAGCCGAGGTTCGGTTCAACGACCAGAACGACGATGACCCCTTCACCTGGGATATCTGGTGGGCTGACCTTCAGTAGCGGCCGGTCTCCTGACCCTCCATCTTGGGGACAGGGGGAATCGACGTGTCTCGACGCGACTGGCGCGCATGCGTCACATGTTTCTTGCTCGTGGTCTTTGGCTGTGGCGAGGCGCAGCCTGAGCCTAGCAAGAACAAGCGCCCTCTCCGCGCGACGCCCCACGCGACATAACGATTAGTACCGCGCAATTCGCCGCTCACCGTCATCCCGATGGGCTAAGAGA
>CAYZDM010000529.1:0-2725 GCA_964476875.1 uncultured Sandaracinaceae bacterium
GGGGGATTCTAGGGGGGGGCCTCCGTAGAGGGGGTCGCCTAGGAGTGGGTGGCCGATCGAGGCGAGGTGGGCTCGGATTTGGTGGCGGCGGGCGTTGTTGGCGCGCACTTCGATGAGTGAGCCGTGCTCGGCGGGGATGCTGGTGAGCACTTCTGAGCTCGCCGGTTGGGCGCGGAGGCGTTTGATTTCTCGAGGGTCGATGCACGCGCGGACCCGCCGGGGATCGCGTGGGTCGTTGGCGATTGGCGTGTCGATGGTGATGGGCGCGGGGACCAGGCCTTGGCATCGCGCGAGATATCTCTTCTCGATTTCGCCAGCCTGCAATTGAACGCGAAGCGCGTCGAACGTCGCCTGGTCGCGCGCAGCGAGCATCACCCCCGATGTGTCGTTGTCCAATCGATGGAGAATGCCCGGCTCGCGTGTGCTGTAGCCGACATCCCGCATCTCGGGGTATCGAGCGACGAGTGCGCCGGCCAGTGTGCCGAGCTCGCCTTCTCTCAACGGGTGACTCGGGACCCCCGTCGGCTTGTCGACCACCACGTACTGCGCATTCTCGAACAGCACCTGCAACGCCAAGCTGGGATCGGGTGCCGCATAGAAATCCACCGCCCCCGGGATGTGGTCGAGAGTCACCCGCTGGCCCACCGACAATACGTGACTCTTCTTGACCCGGCGCCCGTCCACTCGAACTGCGCCCTGTTCGATAAGCGCTTTCGCTCTGGCCCGGCTGAGCTCCGGGACCTGACGGGCCAAAGCGACGTCGATCCTCTGCCCAGCCTCATCCTCTCTGATCTCGAGTTCGACCGCCGGCATCTGCCAACCCTCCCACACTCTGTAGCATCGACCTATGCCGTTTGCGCTGCCCGTCCGCCCGTCTAAGCTCTGCAGACCTGTGTCCAAGCGCGATTACTACGTGATTCTCGAAGTCAGCCGCACCGCCCAGGGTGACGAAATCAAGCAGGCCTATCGTGGGCTCGCGATGAAGTACCACCCCGACCGCAATCCGGATGACCCGACGGCGGAGGACTACTTCAAAGAAGCAAGCGAGGCGTACGCCGTTCTGAGCGATCCGGATCGACGCAAGCAGTACGATCGACTCGGTCACGCGGCATTTGAGAACGGCGGCGCGGGTTTCGAATCCGGCGATTTCGGTGCGGTGAGCGACATCCTCGAGGGTCTCTTCGGCGAAGTGTTCAGCGGTGGCCGTCGCAAACGCCGTGGGGGTCGCGACCTCAACTATGACTTGGAGATCTCGTTCGTCGACGCCGCCCTCGGGATCGACACGAAGATCGAAGTCAACCGTCCGGCACCATGCGCGACATGCAGCGGCACGGGCGCCGAGCCCGGCACACCCGTTCACAAATGCAACGTCTGCCAAGGCCGCGCGCAAGTGAAGTATCAGCGTGGGCTCTTCGCAGCGTCGCGACCCTGCCACGCGTGCCGGGGCACCGGAAAAAAGATCCCGACCCCGTGTGACGCGTGTAAAGGCGCCGGTGCCAAGTTGCGCTCCGAAGCCATGAACGTGAAGATCCCCGCCGGCGTACAAGATGGCGCGGTTCGCACCGTTCGCGGGGCGGGCGAAGCCAACCCCACAGGAAACGGCGACCTACACATCAACATCAAGGTCTCCGGTCACGATTTGTTCCAACGCGAGGGTGCGGACATTCTGATCACGGTGCCGATTTCATTCCCCCAGGCCGTCCTGGGCGCGAGCGTCGACGTCCCGACCCTCGACGGCAGGGTCCTGATGAAGGTTCCCCCGGGGACGCAGTCGGGGAAGATTTTCCGCCTACGGGGCAAGGGAATCCCGGTCTACGGCGGTTACGGAAAGGGCGATCAGCTGGTCACCGTGGTGGTCGAGGTGCCCCAGGAAGTAAGCCGGCGTCAGCGCAAACTGATCACCGAACTCTCCCGCGAGATCGGCGACGAAAGCCATCCTCAACAGGCCAGCTTCGTCAAAAAGCTCCGCGGCCTGTTCGACGCCTAGCGAGATCACTTGCGCTCGCGCGGGGGCTTGCCAAGGTACGCCCATGCGAACTGCAGTTCTGTTGATGCTAGCCGGCGTGCTCCTCGTGGGGTGCCCGAAAGAAGAAGACCCCCGGAGCAAGAGCGAGGGCGAAGAAAGCCCTGCGCCCGCCCAAGAGGAGGCTGCCGAAGTGACACCAGAAGGACAAGCGCCAGCGAAGTACAGCGTGGAACTCGACACCACCAAAGGCCCGATCGTCATCGATGTCCATCGCGACTGGGCCCCGAATGGCGCCGACCGCTTCTACGAACTCGTACAAAACGGTTACTTCAGCGACATCGCATTCTTTCGCGTGATCAACGGCTTCATGGCCCAGGTCGGCATCAGCGGGGAACCGTCCCTCAACGCGACCTGGCGTAGCAAGCGCATCCCGGACGACCCGGTCAAGGCCAGCAACACGCGCGGAACCGTGACCTTCGCCACCTCGGGGCCCAACTCACGAACAACGCAGTTCTTCATCAACTTCTCCGACAACTCTCGCCTCGATGGCATGGGCTTCTCGCCGTTCGGCAAGGTCAAGGACATGGGGATCGTCGACGCGCTTTACGACGGCTACGGTGAAGGAGCCCCGCGTGGCCGTGGCCCCGACCAGGGCCAGTTGCAGGCACGAGGCAACGCCTACCTTCAGGAAAGCTTCCCGAAGCTCGACTACATCAAGAGCGCCAAGATCATCGAGTGATGCGCCCGCCGTCTACCTGA
>CAYZDM010000530.1:0-2714 GCA_964476875.1 uncultured Sandaracinaceae bacterium
CGTCAAGCGCCCCTAATTGACGGAGCCCCAAGTAGGAGCCCCGACTGGCGGAGAGGAAGGGATTCGAACCCCCGGTACGGCTCTACACCGTACGGTCGCTTAGCAAGCGACTGCCTTCGACCACTCGGCCACCTCTCCAAGAAGCTAGTATTTCAATGCGCGCCGCGCGCTGTGAGGCCCGCGGGCGGCCTATGTAGCCGTCCCCCAAAGGAGTGTCAAAGCCCCCTCGGTGCGGCCTGGGGAGCGTGCTACAAGTTGGCCGATGCGTTGGCTACTGGTGCTTTTTGTGGGTCTGGCGAGCGTGGCCCAAGCGAGCGAGGCGCGGGCCTGCTCATGCATGAGGCTCAGCCCTTCCGAAGGGCTGTCCTCCTCACAGGCAGTCTTCACCGGCGAGGTCATCGCGATCGAGAAGAACAAGGCAACCAGATTCGGCGGGCTCGAAGTCACCCTCCGAGTCAAAGAAGTTTGGAAGGGCGCGGTGGAAGCAAAGATCAAAGTTCACACCGCGGGTAGCAGCGCTGCATGCGGCTTCAATTTCCTCAACGGCCAGACCTACTTGGTCTATGCCGTCAGCGACCAAGCCGACCCGATGCGCGTCAGCTTGTGCAGCCGGACCACGCTCGTCGAGAACGCAAAAGAGGATCTCCGCTTCCTCGGGAAGCCGTCGCATCGCTTCGCCGACGCCGACTCTCGCCGAAAAGACAAGACGGGCGGCTGTGGGGCGTCTCCTGGAAACGCTGAAAGCAGCGGCGTTGGATGGATGGTACTCTTGCTCGCCGGCGCGACGCTCATGCGTCGGCGTCTCGCCTAACTCTCGACGAAGAAGCTAACGGTACTCGATCATGCGGCACGCACTCGTTCCAATCTCGGTGACCCTCTTGGCCCTCGCCTCAGGATGCAGCACTGCGCCACCCAAGCCGTCTCTGATGGCGAACATGGCCAAGGACGAATGGACGGTCGCGCAGCTGCGAGCAGTCGACTACGAATTCTCCTCACGCTTCGGGCAATTGGTCGCTGCCTGTGCGACCGAGGTCGTCGAACACACCGACGATCCCAAGATTCACGACCGCGCCTATCAATGGCGCATGTGGGCAGCGCCACAGGCACGCTCGGCTGCCTTCGATCAGGACCCGTTTGCCGGGTTGCTCGAGCTTTGGGTCTTGGCCGCACAGCAACGTCACTACTTCGGTGAGGGAGGCGGGCGCGGCTACTTTGGCGACGACGCGAGGTGCGTCCCGCAAACGACCGAGTACCTAGAGGAGAAAGCGCTGCAGCTCCTCGCAGAGGTAGTCGCCGCCGATCAGCTGCAAAGGCTCACCGAAGTGGTGAGCAACTGGATTGAGGAACACCCGATCGAAGGCGAGCTGTTCGTTCGTCCGACAGCCCGCGCCGACATTGCTTCGCTCGTTCCTCAACAGTCGCTCGGCGGCCTCAAGGCGGTGGGCAGCATGGAAGACACGCTCAGCGATTTGAATGCCCGTTTGGCCATCCTCACGGTCCAGATGCCCGCCGAGGCTCGGTGGCAGGCCGAATACCTAATCAACGGCTTGTTCGAAGATCGTATCAGCAAGCCCACGGATGCGATCGTGGGCGCGGCGGAGCGGGTGAACGACTTCTTGGTCGAGTTCGAAGTCACCTTGGCCGCGCTGACGGACACCGTCATGGGCGGAATCCAAACCGAACGCATCGCCGTGTTCGAGGCGATCGAAGTCGAGCGGCAAATGATTCTTTCCGCGGTGGAACAGGAGCGCGTTTCGGTGATGGATGAGATCGACAGACAGGTCGCTTCTGCCACCGTCGAGTTCGACAACGTGGGCCGCAACATGATCGATCATTTCTTCGTGCGCCTCATCGAGGTCCTCGTCGTGTTGGGTCTCGTGGGCTTCCTCACCGTCCTGCTAGTCCTCTTCGTCGTTCGAAGGCGCGACAAGAGCAACGATTGACCACGCGGCAAGGAACGAATATGTCCGTCTCATGGATGTGGTTTCCTTCCGCGAGACGGCCGAGCGCTACTCCGTCATATTCCTGGATGCCTACGGCGTTCTGAAAAGCTCGACCGGCCTGATCGACGGCGCACTGGAAACCGTCACTTCCCTCATCGCGGGGGGCAAAGAGGTGTTCGTCGTCACCAACGACTCCTCCCGCTCCCCGGAATCGATGGCCGAGCGGTACGCCCAGCAAGCCGGCGGCGAGCTCCTGCCTCCCGAACGCTACATCTCGTCGGGCCTACTCGCCGCCGAGTACATCGAGAACCAGATTCCGTACGGCAAAGTGGCCTATCTCGGAAAGCCGGAGTCCGCTCACTACATCGAGATCGCAGGCAAGATCCCCGTTCCAATCGCGGAATGCTCAGCCAAAGACAACGTCGTGGCCATCGTGCTGCTCGATGACGAAGGATTTGACTGGTTCCGCGACGTGAACGCGACCTTGAATCTCATTCGTCGGACGAACGTACCGGTCATCGTCGCCAACGCCGACATCACCTACCCAATGCGCGGCAACGATATCGCGATCGCAGTCGGGAGCCTCGGCGGCCTGCTCGCTCAGATCACCGAAAAGACTTTCGTCCGCTTCGGCAAGCCGGACTCCATGATGTTCGACTACGCGTTGGTGCGCGCCCGAGAGCAGCTTCCGAGGGTGAGCAAGCGCGACGTCCTCTTCGTCGGCGACACCCTCCGCACCGACATCATCGGCGCCAACACCTACGGCTTCGA
>CAYZDM010000531.1:0-2709 GCA_964476875.1 uncultured Sandaracinaceae bacterium
GAGCACCTGGGCGGCGAACGCCTCGTGCATGTCGACGAGGTCGATGTCCTTGAGCTCCATCCCGGCACGGTCGAGCGCCTTGGGCATCGCGAGGGCCGGGCCAATCAGCAGTTGATCCGCCGGATCGACACCGACGTAGGCCCAACTTCGGAACGCGGCGAGCGGCTGGTATCCAAGCGCGCGCGCCTTCTCTTCGCTCATGAGCAGAACCGCCGCGGCGCCATCGGTGAGCGGCGAGGCGTTGCCTGCGGTCACGGTTCCATCCTTCGAGAACACTGGACGCAGCTTCGAGAGTTTCTCGAAAGTCGTGTCGCCGCGCACGATGTTGTCCGCGTACACGCCCTCGACCGCGGTGACCTCGTCATCGAACCGGCCCGAAGCGATCGCGGCCGCCGCACGATGATGCGAGCGCTCTGCGAAATGGTCTTGTGCTTCTCGCGTCACTTCGTTGCGGCGCGCCATCGACTCCGCAGACTCACCCATGACCTCGCCGGTCGTTCGCTCGGCGATCTTGGGCATTTTCGGCAGGATTTCCGTGATGGGCATCATCTGGGACAGCACCCCGAGGTAGTCCCCAGGCGTCGCCGCTTTGCCGAAGGCAAGGGGCGCCAAGGCATGAACCACCTTTTGAGGCAGGTTCAGGGGCGCGTTGCTGGTCGAGTCGGATCCGCCGGCAATGATGACGTCGGCCTCGCCCCGTTCGATCGCGGCCGCTGCGAGCGTGACCGCCTGAAGCCCAGATGCGCACGCACGGGTACAGGTCATACCCTCGACGCTCGCCGGAAGGCGCAGGTCGAGCGCCACCTCTCGCGCGATGTTGGGTGCAAGTGCGGGAAGGATCACTCCGCCCCAAACGATGCTGTCGATCTCGTCGTGTGAAATGTCGGTTCGCTCCAAGAGCGACTTCACCGCGATGTCGGCCAAGTCGATGCTGTCGAGCTTGAGGAACTTGCCGAACGCTTTGACGAACGGGGTGCGAACGCCGGAGACGATGACCGCGCGCTGTTTCTTACCCCAACCATTTTTCTTCTTAGCCATGTTCATGCTCCTACGAGTGCACCGCCACAGACGCGAACCGTTTGACCGGTTAGCCCCGCGGCACCTGGGGTTGCGAGAAAAGTAATCGCCTGGCCGACATCTTCGGGCTTGCCGCCCTGCCCTACCGCGCTCAGGCGCCGTGCAGCCTCGCGGATCGCGACGGGCATTGCACTGGTGAGTCGAGTCTCGATGAAGCCGGGTGCGATCGCGTTGACCGTGATCCCCTTCTTGGCGACCTTGGCCGAGAGCGCTTTGACGAAGCCAACGATGCCCGCCTTGCTGGCGGAGTAGTTGGTTTGCCCACGATTTCCTGCGATTCCTGACACAGACGACAAGCAAATGATTCGCCCGCCGGTTCGCAACAGGTCATCTTGGAGCAGGCGATCGGTGATGCGAATGACGGCCCCGAGATTGATGTCGACCGCCATGTCCCAGGCGTCTGGCTTCATGCGACCGAGTGTCTTGTCTCGGGTCACGCCGGCGTTGTGAACGACGACGTCTACACCACCGAAACGCTCCTTCAGATCGCTGGCGATTCGGGAAGGTGCATCTTCGTCGGTAATGTCGACGAGAAGCACCGAACCGCCGATACGCTGTGCGACCTTACTGCAGGGCGCATCATCGGCCGGTCGATCCAAACACACGACGTGGGCGCCCTCCGCAGCCAGAAGCTCTGCGGTCGCTTCTCCGATGCCGCGGGCGGCTCCTGTGACCAGTGCGACCTTGCCGCCGAGCACGTGCGTCTCAGGCGCGTCGTCGCCCTTGGCGACATTCGTGACGTGGAACGGCTGGCAGCTGATGAATGCCGAGCGGGGCGAGAGGAGGAATCGAAGCACGGGGCCGAGTCGCTCTTCCGCACCTTCCTGCACGAACACGCTGTTAGCGACGGTCCCGTTCCCGCCGATCTCTTTGGCAAGGCTGCGCGTGAATCCTTCGAGCCCTGCGCGGGCAGCCGACCTCGCCGGCTTCTTGGCATCAGCAGCCGGACGCCCGATGACCACGACCCTTCCGGAGCGATTGAGACGGCGAACCCACGGATGAAGATAGTCGTAGAGCTGGCGAAGGTCGTCCGGTGATTCGATCGCAGTACCGTCAAAGACGATGGCATCGATTCGTTCACCCTCGGGCGCATCGCCTGTTCCCACTCTCCGGGGGGGTCGTGCCCACGCTTCACCGGGCCCGGTGTACGGGTCGAGGGCCGCATCCGAATCGCCCACCACCCAAGGGGTTGCCCCGGCTTTGGTGAGGATCTGAGCAAGCACCGGCGACAGTGCCCCAGCCCCGCAGACCAGCACGTTCTTGTCGTCGAGCGGCCGCTCTTCGTACGGGCCCCGAGCGCGCGCCAGCTTCTCTGGCACTGGAATCGGAAGACCGAGGGTCTTGATCAGCTTTCGTGCGTTTTCATTCTCGAGCAAAAGGTCAGACATGCGAGCTCAGCTCCTCACTGAATAGGTTCCAACTAGATACGCAGGGCCGCCAGGTGCGTCCCCTACAAAAACACGCTCGTCGTCGATGTAGAGACCGACCGTCGCAGGCAGCA
Source organism: uncultured Sandaracinaceae bacterium (assembly GCA_964476875.1). Taxonomy (GTDB): domain Bacteria; phylum Myxococcota_A; class Polyangia; order Polyangiales; family Houyiibacteriaceae; genus SG8-38. The sequence continues at coordinate 2,579 of CAYZDM010000531.1, forward strand.
CCAGCGGCTTGGTGAACTTCACGTCGATCGCTTCGAGTCGGCCCACTTCGCCAGAAAAGAGTGAACGGTTCAATCCTTCGACGGCGCGCGCCATCGTCGAGAACCCGTGATTGATGACGTTGCGGAAACCG
>CAYZDM010000532.1:0-2707 GCA_964476875.1 uncultured Sandaracinaceae bacterium
TAGAGCACCGGCCTACGGAGCCGGGGGTTGGAGGTTCGAGTCCTCCTGAGTCCGCTAAAAACGCGGGGGAAATGGCTTTCCCTGGCTTCCCTCTTCGATGCCGGTACTTATGCCGGTACTTTTTGAAGGCTGGGCGTCCGCTGGCCCCTTCAGGGTTCCGGCAGAATCTCCCGCGCCCGTTTCGCTTCCAGTGCTGTCAGGACAGCACGTCCAACCTTGATCAGATCCAAGGGGCCGTCGTGTCTCCCTATCTGCACTTGATCGTGGATCTTTGCGGCGACTTCTTTTGATCACGATCGGGATCAGGTTCACCCAGGTCTGCCGTTCCCAGGTGTTGCGGTGTGGCGTCTTCAGGGCTTCGTTGATCGCTTTGCCTGAAACGCGAATGAATCGATCCGGAATTTCACGGACCCGGAAGCCGTCCCCATCGGGGATCAGTTTCGTTTCGGGCAGCAGTAAATCCTCGCGACTCATCTCGCGAAGCTTCCGGGCCATACGCAGGTCTTCCGGGTTCGGCTTCCGGTGGAAGGCGGCGGCGTAGTCATCGGCCAACTGCCGAAGGCGTTCAATCCGCTCCTGAGCGTCGGCGTCCAGTTCGTCGGGCGCTTCTTCTGCTTCGGCGCTAGGCTTCGTTTTGGTCGGCGGTTTGTCCATACGCTGCTGGCCCATGCCCGGGGCGTTGCAACCGCTGCCGGGCGTTTCTAACTATGTCACGTTGTTAGCCACCGTTCGAGCTCGGCGCGAAACGGCGCGACCTCGCCATCGACGGTCGTTGGCCGTGCCCGACTTCGGCAACGCAGACGATGCGAGGGCTTGGTGCATGTCGCATGCGCGCACCACGCAACAGCGAGGCGCCGGGATCAGCGAGTGCTTCGGACGCGGCGCGCAGCGCGTCCAGGGAGCTGGAGGCGGCTGGCGCTTTTCGCTATCGGGCGCCCGCTTCGACGGCCGTACGTGGCGCGTACCGGCGGCCGACGTCGAAGCGTACGAGGCATACCGCGATCGGATTACCGCCCGCGTAAGGCGGCGTCAGCGTTGACACTCCCCTGGGCGCTGTGGCTACATGCGCGGAAGGTCGACGAAGATTGAAGTTTGATATTTGCGTGCCTGTTCTTGCCTTGAGCGTGCTCTGCACGGGCGCGAGCTGTAGTACGGGTGACATTCATTCGTGTGACAACGTGAATTGGTACAACGCTGCACGCGCAGGGTTGACGGGTGCTCCACAGTTTAGTTCCCCCCTGATCGCACCGGGAGAACCACTCGCGCTTGCGGTCCCGGTCGACGAGCGCGCTCGATTTGTCGAGGTAAGAATTCGACGCGTAGTCGACGCGGACGCAGGTCCGTCGCCGATCGTCATCCTTACGGCAGAGACCGATGGGGCGGAGACAGTGCAACTCCCGCTGGAGGACACCGATCTCGCGTACGGCCTCTACTCTGCGGAATCCATCGTCGTCGCCTGGGAAGAATATGACGAGACTAGGCATCTCTACGCGAGCTCAGACGTCGAGATGCCATACGTCGTCCGCTGGATCTATCACTTCGAACAACCTGAATACCGTTGCCAGAGCGAGATCCCGGTTCCCACGTTCGAGGTGGTGGGCAGTTCAGAATGACAGGCTTACTCGTGCTCGACGTCGACACGGCGCAAGCGTAGGGAGTACCCCCGTACACTTGGGTCCTTCCTAGGCAAACGGGACACGCGAGCGGGAAGCGCGCCGCACGGCGCAAGCGGCTGGCGTCGATTCAGCAACTAAGAGTGACCGTCTGCCAGGGCCAGCCTCCTCAGGGCCCTGATGGGCGCATCGCTCGACACCATCGGCCTCCGCTTCGGCGGGGGCTTTCTTTTTGGAGTCACGCACCCGCTGCGCCCCCACGCCCTAAACGCAAGAGCTGCGCCAGGAATCGGATGTTTAGGAAAGAATTACGTATAGCGCGGCGCAGCTCGGCGACCCCACATTACCTATGACCGGAACGGGAGGTTGTCATGCGGTACTTACTAGCTTTCTTTTGCGCAGTCTCCGCGCTCGCCGGGCTTCCGCCCAGTACAAGTGCGCAGGGCGATCAAGGAACCCAGCGACCGCGCCTCGTATGGGACGGCGGTGCGCTCCTCCTCGGTGGTGCCTTGGAACCTGGTCCCAATAGCGAGTGGGCGGAGTGGTCCGATCTCGAGTGGATGCTGTGGCTGTTGCAGGCCGAGCCGGCTGTCGAGCCGGAGCCCGCATGGCCGCCCCCGTCGCCTCCACTACCACCAGCGGACGGTTCCTGGTTGCGCCTCGAGGCCGACGCCAACGGTGTGAGCGTCATACCGATGGAGCCGCCGAGATACACTCCAGCGGAGGAAGAGGCGCTCGGCAGTACGCGCCGCACTAGGGGACTCCGGATCGGGATTCCCGTCGCCCTCGGGGTCGTCGCCCTGGCTGTCACGATCTCGATGGTGGCCGTGGCGAAGTCGATCGAATCCGGCTTTCAGTGACACCACGCCTCGGCGGCCCCCCTCGTTCGTGTGTGACACGAGAGTTCAACCGCGGTCGGGTCGTGGTCGGGTCGCGGAGGTGCAGCCGTAGGACCGACCGAACCCGCTGCGCACGCACGCCCTAAACGCAAGAGCTGCGCCCGGAATCGGATGTTTAGGAAAGAATTACGTATAGCGCGGCGCAGCCCGGCGACCCCACGTTACCTATGAGCCCTCTGTGGGCCGAGTGGGAGA
>CAYZDM010000533.1:0-2706 GCA_964476875.1 uncultured Sandaracinaceae bacterium
GTCCAGCACACCGGAGCAGTCACGGGGGCACCGGTTGGCATCGACCTCGAAGCCGAAGCTGCCCTTCAGCATGCGACGCTCGAACTCGCCCAAAGCAAGGTGGTCAAGAGCGCGCATGACATCAGCGATGGCGGCTTTGCGGTGTGTGTAGCCGAAGCGTGCATCGCGAACGGACATGGCGCGCGCGTCACGCTCCCGTCGAGCGAAGATGCCCCCGCACACGCTCTACTCTTCAGCGAAGAGCCCTCACGGATCGTCGTGAGTCTCTCCGGGGCCAAACTCGGTGAGCTTGGCGACATCTGCAAACGGTACGGCGTCCCCTTCGAGAAGATCGGGACAGTGACGGGCGAGCTCCTCACTATCGAGGGTGTCTGCGAAGTGCGGGTCGAAGAACTGGCCGCGTCCCACGGCGCGGCCCTCGACTCGATCGTGGGCTGATCTGCTGCCCGGAGAGAGTCGCTGCGATCTTTCACGGGGGAGCCCCGTGATTTCGCGAGGTTGGATGGGGGGGGAGTGTCCCCTATTCGGCGGCTTCTGCGGCTGAGGAGATGGGGCGTTTTTCGCCGCGGAGTTCTACGGAGACTAGCTTGGAGACGCCGGGCTGCTCCATGGTGACGCCGTAGAGGACGTCGGCGAACTCCATGGTGCGCTTGGAGTGCGTGATGATGATGAACTGTGAGCGGTCGGTCATCTGCTGGATGGTTTCCGCGAAGCGGCCGATGTTTGCCTCGTCGAGCGGGGCGTCGACCTCATCGAGCAGGCAGAAGGGGCTCGGCTTGTACTGAAAGATGGCGAAGATCATGGCGACCGCTGTGAGGGCCTTCTCGCCACCACTCATCAACTCGAGAGAGCCAAGGCGTTTTCCGGGGGGCTGAGCGATGATCTCGACGCCCGTCTCCAACATGTCGTGCGCGTCGGTGAGCCTCAGCTCGGCCTTGCCGCCCCGGAAGAGCATTGGAAAAATGCGCTTGAATCGTTCGTTGATCGCCGTGAACGCCTCACGGAACAAAGCCCTGCTCTCCCGGTTCATCTGACGAATCGCCTTGTCGAGCTTGGTGAGCGCGTCTTCGAGATCGCGGCGCTGCGCGGTGAGGTATTCGTACCGCTCCGCGTTCTCTTCGTACTCTTCGATCGCCGTGAGGTTGATTTCGCCCATGCGGTCGATCAGCCGTTGCAGTTCTTGGGCTCGAGCGGTGACCTCTGCATCTGGCACGGGCCGCGCGTGGTGATCGCCAATGACGTACGCCAGCTCGACGCGATGCTTGTCGAGGACTTGCTCTTCGAGGTGTTCGAGCGACAGGGTCAACTCGCGCTCACGCAGGGTGAGGGCGTTGAGCTCGGTCGATTGCTCGTCGATCGTGGATCGCAACTGCTTGAGCGAAGCCTCGGCGCCGCCCAGCTGCGTCTGGGCCTCATCGAAGCACGCCCGCTGCGTCGATAACTCCTTTCGGGCCACAGCCGCCTCGTGCGCGGTGGCGCTGAGTCGACCGCCATGAAGCAGGATACGCCCAGCGGCTTGGCCCTGGTCCCGATCGGCGACGGCTACGTCGTCACGCAAGCGCTCCTCGCGCGCGTTGAGCTCGGAAATCGACCGGTCGAGCTGCTCCAAGAGTGAACGCTCGCGATCCGCCCGCTCTCGGGACTGCGTCGCACCGACCTTGACCTCGGTTGCCTTGGCAGCTTGTGCCTCGACGACTCGCCGCCGTTCGGCGAGCACGCTCGCCGCAGCCTGAGCAGCCTCTTCGGCCTCGGTCACGTCCCGTCGAGCGTCGGCGAGCTCTCGTTTGGTGTTCGCCTCGTCGAGGTCGACCTCCCCCAACGCGGCCCGGCCCTCGGTCTCGGTGCTCGCGATCCCCTGACGACGCTCGTCAATGCGCCGGACCTCCATCTCGACGACGCGGAGGTCACGCTCGGCACCGAGGATCTCGAGCTCGGCGTCGTGAGCTTGGGCCCGCGCGGAGTCGATCGCGGCTCGTCGCTGGGCGATGGTCGCCCGGAGTTGCCCTTGATTCGTGGTCGCTCGCTCGAGCGCGGCGCCCTCCGAGGCGGCGACCTCCTCAAGCTGACGAATCTCTCGCTGTAGGCGTAGTAGATGGGTCGCGGACTCGTCAGTCGCGCCCCCGACCACGGCACCCTCATCGAGCAGTGCCTGACCATCCAGCGTGACCAGCTTCCCCTGGAATCCCTCGCGGTGGAGTCGAGCCGCCGTCTGAAGCGTGTCGACGACCAGCACATCGAAGAGCAGGTAACGCACCCACGGCTCGTCTGTGTGGGCGTAGCGCACCAGCGTCAGAAGCGGCCCTACGATGCCTGGGCCAGTGGGGAACTGCGGCACGATCCGAGGCGCGCCACGCGGCGAGCGGGGCAAGAACGTCGCGCGGCCCTTCTCCTCCCGCGCCAAGAAGTCGGCCGCCCGCAATGCTGCGTCGGTATCGTGCACGAGCAAGTACTCGAGCGAGCCACCGAGTGCCGCGCCGAGCGCAGTGGTGTGCTCCGCGGAGCATTCTAGGCGATCGGCAACCAAGCCGACCAAACCCGACCGGCCTGCATCGGCGGAAGCGTAACCGGTCATCACCGCTTGGGCTCCGGCTCCCACGCCTTCGAAACGTTCGTGAATCTCGTTGAGCGACCGCAGCCTCGAACTCGTGACTGCGAACTTCTCCAGCAGTGCTTCGACTTCCGCATCCGCCTGATGCAACGCGTCCT
>CAYZDM010000534.1:0-2693 GCA_964476875.1 uncultured Sandaracinaceae bacterium
CGCTCCCCGGTCCCATCGTTGACACCGTGGTGGTCGGCATTCCGCTTCTCGAGGCCGCCGGCACCGACGCGCAGAAGGAGCGCTGGCTAGGAGCCGCGGTCGCAGGAAAGGCGCGCATTGTCGTGTCGTTCGAAGATCAACCGATTGTTCCGCACGCAGCCTCTGCCGACGTGGTGATCGCGCATAGGGGAGGGGCGGCCTACTGCGTCCCAATGAGCGAAGTTTCGGTGAGCCCAGAGCAGTCGGTCGATCGAACCCGAGAACTCGGTCGGGTGTCGTTCGAGGCGAGCGCTCAGAATCAGATGCGAGACGACGTCGACACGACGGCCCTGTTTGCGCTCAGTCGCGAGCGAGCGGCGCTGGGGACGGCGGCGCAGTTGATCGGTCTCAGTCGTCGGATGCTCGACATGTCGGTACAGTACGCGAAGGACCGCGAACAATTCGGAAAGCCGATTGGCGCGCAACAAGCGATCAAGCACCGGCTCGCCAATGCGCTGATTCAACAAGAGTTTGCCCGTCCCGCGGTCTACCGAGCTGGTTGGTCGATGGCGACATCAGCTCCGGACGCCGACATCGACGTCTCGGTGGCGAAGATTTATGCAGGCCAGGCTGCAAGATTCGTGGCGAAGGAGTCCCTTCAGGTCCACGGTGCCATCGGCTACACGATCGAATGTGACCTGCATATGTGGATGAAACGCGCTTGGGCGCTGGCGGCTGCCCACGGCGATGCCGCCCTTCACAGAGAGCGTGTAGGACGCCATATTCTTTGAACTTTCCGGGACGCACCTTGCCGGCAAGAACCGTCCCCTCTAGAGATACGCAATAGCGAGGTTTAGATGCCCGAAGCATATATCGTTGAAGCAGTTCGTTCCCCCGTCGGAAGAAAAAAGGGCGGGTTGAGCAAAGTCCATTCCGCAGACCTTGGCGCGCACGCGATCAAGGGGCTGATGGACCGCGTAGACCTCGACCCCGGCGTGGTCGAGGACGTCGTCTTTGGTTGCGTCGACTCAGTGGCTACCCAGGCTGGCGATATCGCTCGCACCTGCTGGTTGGCCGCCGGGTACCCCGAGCACGTCCCCGGTGTGACGATCGACCGCCAGTGTGGTTCCTCCCAGCAGGCGGTGCACTTCGCCGCGCAGGGCGTGATGAGCGGCACTCAGGATGTCGTGGTTGCTGGTGGTGTTCAGAACATGAGCATGATTCCGATCGGCGCTTCGATGATCGCTGGCAAAGAGTTCGGTCTCAGCGACCCGTTCTCCGGCTCGGTCGGCTGGACCGAGCGCTACGGCGACAAGCCTGTCAATCAATTCTACGGCGCCGAGATGATCGCCAAGAACTGGGATCTCTCTCGCGAAGAACTCGAGAAGTTTGCGCTCGAGAGTCATCGCCGAGCGCTTCAGGCCCAGAAGGAAGGTCGCTTCGATCGCGAGATCGTTCCGTTTGGAGACGTCACCGCCGACGAAGGTCCTCGTGCCGACACCACCCTCGAGAAGATGGCTGCATTGCCGATCCTCATGGAGGGCGGACGACTCACCGCTGCAGTCGCAAGCCAGATTTCCGATGGGTCCGCTGCGCTCCTCATCGTTTCGGAGAAGGCGCTCAAGGAGCACAACCTCACCCCACGGGCGCGTATCCATCACCTCAGCGTTCGCGGCGAAGACCCCATCCGGATGCTCTCGGCGCCCATCCCTGCGACGCAGTACGCGATGGAGAAGTCGGGCATGAGCCTCGACGATATCGATCTCGTCGAGATCAACGAAGCGTTCGCGCCCGTCGTGTGCGCTTGGGCGAAGGAGCTCGACGTCGACCTTGCGAAGGTGAACGTCAACGGCGGTGCGATCGCACTCGGCCATCCGCTTGGAGCCACGGGCGCGAAGCTCATGACGACGCTGCTTCATGAACTCGAGCGCACGGGCGGCCGCTATGGCTTGCAGACGATGTGCGAGGGTGGTGGCCAGGCGAACGTCACCATCATCGAGCGGCTCGGCTGAGTCCCTCTTCGAGGACCGAAACCCCGTCCTAGTCACTGGTTTGTGTGCGGTATGTGACATGCCGCACAACAATTGGTGAGTTACTCGACACTGCCAGGTCCCGTCGGCATGATAGAGGTCTACGGGCGGGTATGACTTCCAAGCTTCCAAAGCAGGATTCGACGACACTGCCTCCCATGCGTAAGCACTCGGAGGTTCGCCCCGCGGTGCAAGCTGACGAACGCCGCAACGCGGTCCGCTGGGCATCGGATGCTCAAATCGAGATTCTCGCGCCCATTCAAGCAGTGGCTGCTGCGCTCGATGTGAGCGCGGCGGGGATTCAGGTGTCGCTTGCTGGCTGGCTTTCGACCGGCACGCTGTGTGACCTGCGCATCACGACCCACACCGGGCGCGTGATCTTCAAGCGGGCGCGCGTCATCTGGGCGCGACGCGTGGGCGATGAGTGTGTGGCGGGGCTTCACGTGGTGGGTTCCATCGTTCCGCCCGCCGTCGCCGAATAGCCAGCGCCGCTCTCGATCTCGTCGGATCGATCAAGCTCGGGAGATCCTGCGCAATCGCTAGATCCCATTTCTAGTGCGTTTTTGCGCGTTCATGCACAAGGCGGCTTGACGCAGCGGCCTTCACAAAATAGAACACGTTTCACTTCTTTTTGACCCCTTTTTTACCCGGAACCGGGAGGTGGACATGGCCAAAGTAGCCAAC
>CAYZDM010000535.1:0-2690 GCA_964476875.1 uncultured Sandaracinaceae bacterium
GGGACGATGTGCGTGGTGGCGCGTGCGATGTCCACGACGGTCACAACCTCGTCTTTCACGAGTTTGCGCATCAACTCGACCAAGAGAACTCAGCGGGTCCCGGTGCTCCCACGCTTTCGAATCGGTCGATGTATTTGGCTTGGGCACGAGTGCTCGGGGATGAATATGAATCGCTCCTCGATGCGCTGGACCATCATCGTCGAACGTTGATCGACCCGTATGGTGCGACCAACGCAGCCGAGTTCTTCGCGGTGGTCAGCGAACTCTTCTTCGAGAAGCCAAAGCAACTCGAGAAACAACACGCGGAGCTCTACGAGCAGCTCCGGGATTTCTATCAACAGGATCCGGCGAAGGCATCGCGCCCGGGCTAGCGCGGCCTGGGGTTGATTCGGCTAACTGGCGATCGAACCGCCTTCATCTCGGTGGCGGACCCGCCTTGATCGCGGGCGGAATCCATGACCCGTCGAGAATCGGGGGACGTCCCCAATACGCGCGAATATAAAGCGAGAATGGACCGGCGGGTGCGGGGAGCCAGTTGGTTTCGAGGCCGGGGCCTGGTGACGTCGCGCCCGCATAGATGGTGAGCGACCCGTCGTCGTTGTATTCGAGCGTGCGGTTTTTGGTGCCCACGGAGTAGCGGTTTAGGTCGTTCTCGTGGAAGAAGTGCTCCGCGTTGTAGAGGGTGAGCGACCAGAAACCATCAACTGGGGGAAGTTCGCCCGCTTCGAATGTGACCGCGTAGCTTCGAGTCCCATCGAGTGGTGTGCCGGTGGCGTCGTTGTCGGTGTAGTAGTAGCGCGTCTCTTCTTGGATGTTTTCGAAGATGTTTGAGCGGGCGCTCGCCGTGCGGTTTTGGTAGCCCGTTCCCCAGTTGGCGCTGTCGACGGAGCGGTGCCAGCCGTTGCCGGCCGGTTCGCCGTTGGTGTCCCATGCGAGAAACCGGCCGACGACGTTGATTTGCATGTCCTCCGCGACCCGGCGTATCGCGCGCCGGATGCCACGGTCGTCTTCGGCGGCGGCGAGCAAGGTGCGAAACTCTGCGTAGAGTGCTTCCTCTCCTGGTAGCGGCGGCACGTGATCGAGAATCTCGCCAAGGTCGTCGAAGTAGTCACTGGGGTTGACCCAGCGGGGAGGGCCGCGTTCGAACAGTCCAAGCGGATAAGGAATTCGCGGGGCGTTGCGCCATTCGAATGTTTTCCATTGGCCGTCGTACTCGGCGAGCGGGTACGCCATGATCTGATCGATCAATGGTTGAATCGCCTGTCTGTCTTCGTCGGTGTCGTTCATGAACAAGCGCGGAATGACCATGGCCAAATTGGTCGACGAGCGGAACACGCCACGAATGCCCTCTGGTGGAGGCCCCTTCCAATCCGGTCCGACCACGAGATAGTGCCCTCGCTTGGTGTCGTGCTGCCGCCCGATCCGCGCGATTTGGTCCGTGCGAGCGTCGTAGATTGCGTACACCCAGTAGCGATCGCCGAAGTCGGGGACCTGGATGACGACGGGGGTCTCGTCCAACTCCATCATTCCAAAGCCGTACACGACGTCTTGGTTGGGGCACGCGACGAACTTCTGGTCCGGTTTGATGTAGTCCGCGAGCATGGCCAGCTGTCCGATGGGCGCCACTGGCGCGACCCCCATCAAGTGACCCGGTTTGGGCACGAGCCGCACCCGATGGTTTCGGGTCGCCAGGTTCACGAGCGGCCAACCCCAGATGTACGCTCTTCGCGCGACCTCCTTCGCGTCGTCCAGCGGCATCGTGACCTTCGCCGCCGAAGAATCCTGTGACGCACCGCAGGGGTTGCATCCAAGCAAAGCCACGCACGCGATCACCACGATACTGAAGTTCGTCCGCCGTCCCATCGGACCGCAACCTACCACCGCTGCCCCCTCCTTGAGGCACGCCCCTCAGCACTCCCCTAAATTAACCCCTCCGAAAAGGGGACTGTCCCCTTTTTCTAAGGTGACGGGGGGGCGATTTTGCTCCATAGCTGGGCGGGCATGTTTCAGAAGCGATTTGTCGCAGACGATATCCGCGCCGGGGCGGTCGTATTCCTGGTCGCCCTCCCGCTCTGTCTTGGGATCGCACTGGCGTCGGGCGCGCCTCTCTTCAGTGGTCTGATCTCCGGTATCGCCGGCGGCCTCGTCGTCACGGTCTTCAGTGGCTCGCGGCTTGGCGTCAGCGGTCCTGCAGCGGGACTTGCCGTGATGGTGGCTGCCGGCATTGAGCAGTTGGGCTTCGACGCCTATCTGCTGGTTGTTGTCTTCTGTGGTGTGGTCCAGCTCGTTGCCGGGTTCCTCAAAGCCGGTGTGATTGCCCACTACTTCCCCTCGAGTGTCATCAAGGGGATGCTGGCGGGCATCGGGATCATCCTGATCCTCAAGCAGATCCCGCACGCGCTGGGTTACGACCAATCGTGGGAAGGCGAACTGGAGTTCTTCCAACGCGACGGGCACAACACCTTCAGCGAGATCGGCTACGCATTGAGTGCGTTCAGCCCCGGCGCAATAGTCGTCACACTGGTGTCGCTAGCCATTCTCCTCTTGTGGCGATACCCGCGGTTCAAAGAGACGGCATTCGCCAAGGCGGTGCCGTCGCAGTTGTTGGTGGTGGTCCTGGGGATCGCGCTCAACACCTTGTTTTCCAGCCTTGGGAACGGCTTCAGCATTGCATCGGAGCACCTGGTTAA
>CAYZDM010000536.1:0-2688 GCA_964476875.1 uncultured Sandaracinaceae bacterium
CGAACGGATACTCAGGATCGGGTAGCCGAGAACCTGGAATTCGTCTGGGATGCCGTGGTGAAGGCCGGGGTCGAGGTGGTACGGCCGGCCGACGACCAGAATCGCGATCTTGTTGTCGTACTCGACCTGGTCGAGGATCGCTTTGCCCTTCTCTTGGATCTCTTCGTCGAACCGCTCGAGCGCCGCGACTCCCTGGGCGACCGCAAAGTCGTTTTCGTCCTCGGTGATTTCGAGCTCGTCCTGGAACGCCTCGAACATCGCACGCCTCAGGAGTGTGGGCTCCGTGAAGCTGACGGCGGGCGCCATGTACGTGATGCCGCGAGTCGCGAAGTAGTCCTGCTCTTTGGTGAAGGCCGCCTTCATGACGTCAGGAGTGCCCGCTACGATGGGGCAGCTCGCGTAGTCGACGGCGTCAGTCACGAACGAGGGGACGTGCGTCAAGATCGGAAAGAAAATCACGTCGAGCGGAGTTTTCACGTGCTTGTGAAAGAACAGCTGGTGAAAGTGCGCCTGCGCCACCTTCGAGGGGTAGCAAGGGTCGACGGACCCGTACTTCCCACCCTCGGCGAACATGTCTTCCGAGCTCGGGTCGCTGAAAATGATGTTCTTCGGCCGGACGCCGAGAACCTCGAGGTACGTGCGGAAGAACGGTGCGGTCGAGTACATGTTGAGGACGCGTGGAATGCCTACGCGCCACTTGGCCCGCTTCTCAGCCGCTGCCTTGGATGAGCGCTGGAACGTACGTTCGTACTTCGTCCGCTCGATCGCCCCGAAGAACTTCCGCTCGACCTTGACGTCTTCAACCGGGGTCCCTGCCTCGAGCATGGGCTGGACGCCTCCGACCCGCTTGAAGACCTTGAGCCCCTCGTGGGTCACGAGATTCGGAAACTCCTTCAGGATCTTCCGGCGCTCTTTGACGAGCTCTTCCATCGCGTCCTTCGACTCGACCATGCCTTTCTCGCAGGAGAAGCCGCTGATGTAGCGGCTAGTCGTGCCGTCGGGCCGGTAGGTGTCGATGAAGGTTCGGGAGCATTCGTTGGCGCAGAAGTGGCACGTCGTACTGTCGTCGTTCTTCGTCTCGTACCTGAGTTCGATCGAAGCGTCGAAGCCGATGAAGGTCGAGCTGCCGCGCCGCTTCACGACGCGTAGCGTCTCCATTGCGGCGCCGATCGCTCCCGCCTCACCGCAGTGGGGATGGACGAAAACCTCGGCGTTGGGGACGCGCTCTTTGATGTAGTCGACCTGCGCTTTGACGGCGGCCATGTTGTATTGAGTGCCGCCCTGCAGCACGAACGTGCGCCCGAGCGCGGCCATGCGCGGCACGCCGACGACGTACTGCCAAACGTTCTTCGGGAGGACTTGCGCGAGACCCGCAAGCAGCTCGTCCTTGCCGAAGCCTTCCTTCTGGAAGTTCACGCGGTCGGTATCGAGGAAGACTGCGCAGCCATAGCTGAACGTCGGTGCCAGGTCGGCATTGAACGCGTTCTCCGCGTACTCCTGGACGGGGATCCCGAACTGATCGGCCATCGCTTGCAGCAGCATACCGTTGCCCGCGGAGCACTGGTTCGACAGCTTGAAGGTCTTGATGTCCCCGTTCTCCATGAAGAGAACTTTGATGTCCTGCCCGCCGATGTCGCAGATGACATCGACATCACCGAAGTAGTGGGTGGCGCTCATCATGTGAGCGACCGTCTCGACGACGTTGACGTCGGCGCACACGCACTCTTCGAGCACGTCGGCTGCGTAGCCTGTCGCGCCGAAGCCGATGATATCGAGCTCGGCGCCCTTTGCGTGAACACGGGTGCGGAGGTCCTCGAGGAGCTCTTTGGCATCCTGGATGGGGTTGCCCTTCGACAGCGCGTACGACTTCATCAGAACTTCGCCGTCCTCGCCCAACAGCACGGCCTTGGACGAAGTGCTGCCACCATCGAGACCGATCACCGCCTTCACGGTGCTACCCGCGAGCATCTCTGGCTCGTTGAACTTCGGGATCCGATACGCATCGAGGAATTGCGTGAGCTCCGCTTCATCACGCGCGAGCGGCGGCCCCGCGCTTTCCCCTAACCGCTCTTTGCGACCTTCGAGGATGTATTGCCGGAGCTCGTCGAGGCCTTTGTAGACGCCCACCTCCCGCGGCTCATGCATTCCGTACAGGACGGCGCCGTACGCCGCGTACAGCGCAGCGTTGTCCGGGACCAGAATGAGCTCCTCGAGGGGCACATCCTTCGGATAATCGTAGCCGCGCTCATCCCAGGTCTCTGGAATGCGCTTCCGCCAACACTCTTGAAGGAACGGAAGAAAGGTGTTCGGACCACCGAGCAGAAGCACCTTGTGCCGAAGCGTGTTGCCACGCGTGAGCACGGACAGGTTCTGCATGACGATGGCGTCCGCGAGTGAGCACATGATCTCGTCGGCCGGAATGCCGGTCTTGACGAGATTGACGATGTCGGTTTCGGCAAACACGCCGCACTTCGCAGCAACGTGATGCAGACTCTCACCGTTGAAGTGGAGGACCAGTGTCTCCTCGGATGGCATCCCCACTTTGATCATGCACTTGTCGATGGTCGCGCCCGTTCCGGAGGCACACTTGTCGTTCATCGACGCGATCGCGGTCTTGTCACCAGTCTGTTTGTTCTCTTTGAAGATGATGATTTTCGCGTCTTGGCCGCCGAGCTCGACGACGGACCC
>CAYZDM010000537.1:0-2678 GCA_964476875.1 uncultured Sandaracinaceae bacterium
GAACCCGGATTCGCAGCTGGAAGTCATCGTCGGCGCTATTGATCTCGACGCCCTTGCCGGGTCGGAACTTGATGTCGCCGCGATCGACGATGTGGTCCCCCATCATCGCGTCCTCGCCCCTGGGGTGCAGCTGGTCGCCAGGAACACGCTCTTCGGCCGAGGCTTCTTGGTCTGTCTCTGTCGCGGGGTCGTACTTCCGCATCGTCGCGTCGGGCGCGGGCACTACGATGACGGTCGTTCCATCGGTCGACTCGGCCGCCTGAATCGCGTCTTCGACGGCTTGCTGTTGCTCTTGCGGAACATCGGCGACCACCTCTTGCACCGTGGGGGACTCTGCCACCGCTGGGGAACTCGACTCTACGGGCGGCTCGTCGGTAACCGCCGGGGAGCTAGGGGGCTTCGCTGGCGGCTCGCTGGCTTGGGCGCCCAAAGACGCCGGCGCACTGAGGAGAAGCAGCCCCACGAGCAGGTGACAAGTGAATCTTGCAGGTGTCATTGGCCTGCTTGTTACGAACTGAATGTGTCAAAAGGGTGACACACGTGTGTCGCTCTTGGGCCTATCAGCATGGGGCACTAGGAGCCGAAAGCGGGTCCAGCCTCCCTCGCTATCGACGGTGATTCGGCCCCCAATCTTGGACACCAAGTGCTTCACGATCGACAGCCCCAATCCCGTGCCTCCGAGCTCCCGCGACCGGCCCGCATCGACGCGATAGAAGCGCTCGAACACGCGTGGGAGGTGCTTGGGCGAAATCCCCGGGCCCGTGTTGGCGACCTCGATGAGCACGTCTTGACCGGTCACGGCGAGGTCTACCTTCATCTCTCCGTCGTTGGGTGTGTACTTGATCGCGTTGTCGACGAGGTTCACCAACACCTGTTCGAGAGCGTGTTCCTGGGCCAACACGGCCAGCCCGTCGTCGACACCCGAGCAGCTGACCTTCAACCCCTTCGCCTTCGACTGAGCCTCGAGCCCACGAACCACCTCGGCGACCAGATTCCCTACCAGCACCGGCTCCAACTCGAACTCGAACTCTTCACCCTCGAAACGGCTCAAGTCCGCTAGATCATCGACGAGGGCCTGCAAGCGGCGCGCGTGTCGGACGATGACATCGAGGAAGCCACGCGCGGACTCCGGATCATCGATCGCGCCTTCCTGGAGCGTCTCGGCGAACCCCCGAATCGCGGTCAGCGGCGTCCGGAGCTCGTGTCCGGCGTTCGCGACGAAATCTCTTCGGACGCGTTCGGCGTCGCGCTCGGCAGTGACATCGTGAAACACCGCGACCACGCCTTGTTGATCGCGCAGCGACGACACCGATGCACGTAGGATTCGGTGAGGGCTACCGCCGACGGCCTCGAGTTCGAACTCGAGCAAGCCGGAGAAACCCCTCTGCGCTTCTTCGACCGCCGCGTGGAAATCTGGGTGGCGTATCGCCTCGGTCGCCGTCTTGCCCTCCGCGTCAAAGCCCACCCAGTTGGTCAACACCTCGTTGCTCAGGTCGATGCGGCCGCGCGAGTCCGTGACCATCACCGCTTCGGCCATCGCGTCGAGGATCGTCTGAAGCCGGTCCTTGCGACGGTCCTTCTTCTGGGCACTCCTCGAGAGGCGTTCGGCGAGGCCGTCTAGCGAGCGCCCCAAGTCCCCGAGTGCGCCAGACCGACTCAGACGCGCCCTGATTTCCAGATTCCGCCCCGTGAGCGCGTCGATTACTTTGCGAAGCCGGCGCAGATCGTGGGCGTCACGCCGCGCTGCGAGGAAGCCCACCAGGGACCCGACGGCCACCACTTCGAGAGCCACGGCCCAGGGCGGTGCCGCCGGGGTCATCGCTTTCGATAGGCTGAACAGGGCCGCCACGAGGAGCGCGATGAACCCTCCGAGCAGGGTATAGCGTCGAATCACGGGGAAATCATACGCGGGGTCGGACCGGTAACCAACCTAGGACTTGAGAGCCCGATAGCCGACGCCTCGGATCGTTTCGATGTGCGCAGCTCCCGCACCGAGCTTCTCGCGAAGCCGCTTCACATGTGTGTCGACCGTGCGCGTCTCGGCGTTCGGGGAATAGCCCCACACCCGCTCGAGAAGCGCGTCCCTCGACTGAACACGACCGGCACGACTCGCTAGATCGAGGAGAAGCCTAAACTCGAGCGCGGTCAGGAGGATCTCGTCGCCCGCGACTTCGACACGATACGCGGGCACGTCGATCACGAGATCGCCGAGCGAGATCACCTGCGGGCCTCCGACATCAGCCGTCGGAATGGTGCGTCGCAGAATCGCATCGACTCGAAGGACGAGCTCCCTGGGACTGAAAGGTTTGGGCACATAGTCGTCGGCACCGACCTCGAATCCGACCACTCGATCGACCTCGTCAGTCCTCGCTGTGAGCATGATGACCGGCAGCCGAACGGTGTCAGCCTTTCGACGCAGTCGTCGGCATACCTCGAGACCCGAGATGTCCGGCAACATCACGTCCAGCACGAGCAGGTCCGGTCGACTCCGCTGGATCTCAGCCAATGCGGTGGCGCCGTCGTGCGCGACGGTGACGTCGTGACCGGCGCCGCGGAGGTTGAAAGCAACCAGCTCGGCAAGGTCTGCCTCGTCTTCTACAACTAGGATTCTCGAACCCATGTTCTCGTGCAGCAAGCCTGCTCACCTCTTGTGACGTCTGTGTGACCGACGCGTTCCA
>CAYZDM010000538.1:0-2670 GCA_964476875.1 uncultured Sandaracinaceae bacterium
AAAAAAGGGGACAGTCCCCTTTTTCAAAGGGTTAATTTCGCGTGAAGAGTTTCCTCAGGGAGCCGTTGCTTCATTTCCTCGCGGCGGGCCTCGGGCTGTTCGTCTTGTTCGGCCTCGTCAATCGAGACGAACCAGATGTCGATCCGAACGTCATCACGGTCGACCGGGAGGCGCTGCTCACGTTCGTTCAATATCGAATCAAAGCGTTCAACCCCAAGCTTGCCGAGCAGAAACTCCGCTCTCTTTCTGACGACGAGCTGCAACGACTCATCGACGACTATGTGCGCGAGGAGGTGCTGCACCGCGAGGCCCTCCAACTCGGCCTGGACGAAGACGACTACGTCATCCGTCGCAGGCTCGTGCAGAAGCTGGAGTTCATCGCGGAAGGGTTCGCCGAGGCAAGTATAGGAATCGATGAGGCGGCGCTTCAGCGATATTTCGATGCGAACAAGGCCGACTATTACGTGGAGCCGTTCGTCACCTTCACGCACGTGTTCTTCGAAACGGAGAATCGCCCGCCCGAGCAGGCCCGAGAAGAAGCAGAGACAAAGCTCGTCGAACTCAATCGAGAGGGAGTCGCCTTCGCCGACGCGCCGCAGCACGGGGATCGGTTTCTCTATCATGTGAACTACGTCGAACGAACTCCCGAATACATTGCCAGCCACTTCGGGTTGCCGATGGCCAAGTCTGTATTCGAGCTCGAGCCGAATGAGTTCACCTGGCGGGGTCCTTTCGAATCGCCCTACGGAATGCACCTCGTCCTTCTGACTACAAACGAACCAGGGCGTGACCCGGAGATCGCGGAACTCGAGGACCGGGTTCACGAAGACGCTCGAAGGGCAACGGTTCGAGCTGAGACCGAGACGGCGATTGCCGACATCGTAGAAAGCTACGATGTCCGGGTCGAATACGAACGAAGCGGAGCCACGGAAGACGACGCCGAGACGACCAGTGACGCCGCGGTGCCTCGATGAGATACCCCCTACTCCTAGCGTTCGGGTTGTCGCTTGGAGCCGCCTTCAGCCAAACGGCACACGCGCACGAGAGCCGCCCGCTCTACATCGAAGTCATAGAGAAGGCCCCGCTCTCGTTCTTGGCGCGCTGGAAGATCCCGCCCTCGATCAAGGTGAGCAACGCACCACAGATCTCGATGGTCGAGGGATGCGCCCCGACAGCCGACCTCGGGGCGGCCGGAGGCGGGCGCGGCAACCACAGACAACGGAACTTTCACTGCGCATCAGATCCCGCGGGGACAGTGCTTAGGATCGACTATCCGCAATACAATCCTTCCGTGTCGACCTTGGTTCGCGTCTCTAGGCTTTCCGGCGAGACGCACTCGCTCTTGGCCTCGCCCGACGAAAGTGAGGTGACCATTCCTGCGGTCGAGAGTTTTGGCGGCGTCGCCCGCGACTACTTCACTTTGGGCGTGCGCCACATCCTCGAGGGCTACGACCACCTACTGTTCTTGATATGCCTTCTACTCATCGCTCGAACCGGGCGACGCATGCTGATCACGATCACAGGCTTCACCGTTGCACACTCGATCACGCTCGCACTCAGTGCTCTCGGCGTGGTACGGGTCCCCATCCCAGCCGTCGAGGCCGCCATCGCGCTCAGCATCGTCTTCTTGGCTGTCGAGATTGTCCGCGGTGACCCCAGCAGTTTGACGTACCGCCACCCGATTGCGGTGTCGTCATCGTTTGGGCTGCTGCATGGCTTCGGCTTCGCGGCAGTGCTTGGCGAGACGGGTCTCCCTCAAACCGAGATCCCAGCCGCCCTTCTGTCCTTCAACCTCGGCGTGGAGTTCGGGCAGCTCGTGTTCGTAGTCGGAGTCGTCATCGCAATCCAACTCCTGCGACGCGCAACACGCTCGCTCGGCCGACCCAACATATCCCTCGACTCGCAACACCTGCTCCAAACCTCAACGGGCTACGCGATCGGCGTGCTTGCCTCGTTATGGCTTTTCCAGCGCGTCGCGACGTTCTGGACCAGCTGAGGGTCGGCCCCCAACTTTGGGCCTTGATATGGGGCGCGGCCAATCTCGCCGTCCTGCTCCAGACCCTCGACGCCGACGGAGACCACACTAACGGAATCGAGATTCAATCCGAAATCGCAGCCCTATTCGAGGACGCTGTGATCGAGGTCGACCAACCCGGAGCCGCATTTCAGGCGGACACTGAGCTACAGGCCGCCGTCGACGAGGCGAACAGCCGCGATCTCTTTTCGGGCGATCGTACAATCGTCCAGCGCGCAGACGCATTGAGAGCCCTGTACATTGGACTCGGCCTCTGCCCCTCCGGTTCGTAGAGTGCCCTATGCGGATCTCGCGCTGCCCGAGTCAGGTGCCACAGAAGGTCTGCCGTACGATCTGATCGGTTCGCGGCGGCGCAGCGTATTGTTCGTGTGACGCTTGGTCGTCATAGGGCGACGCGAGCACATGAATCAAGAGCTCGAAAGGTTCGAGGTTCTGTTCTTCGACCGCAGCCTTGATCACCTCTTCGACTCGATGGTTGCGCGGAATGAACGCCGGATTGACCAACCTCATGTCCTCGCGACGTTCAGCCGGGCCACTCGCTTCGTTGGCCAGGCGATGTCGCCAGCGAACGGCCCATTGATCGAAAGCCGCCGGGTCTTCGAAGAGGTCTCTCACCAGCGAATCTTCCTGCGAAT
>CAYZDM010000539.1:0-2668 GCA_964476875.1 uncultured Sandaracinaceae bacterium
GGTACGTTCGTGCCCCCGGCGGACTCGTTCAGCGTGAAGTGGGGCCCGACGATGGTCCCTGCTGGGACCGAAGGCACGCAGTGTGTGGTCAAGCGCGTCGGCAACGAGCAGCCCGTGTCCATTCATGAGATCCACAACAGCCTCGGCGCAACGTCCCACCACTTCATCGTGTACCGGGTCAACGACACAGAGGAGCGGCCGGAGCCCTACCCCTGCGCACCCTTCACCGACACCCTCAATGACCCTCCATTGATGATCACCCAGCGCACCGATGATCGGCTCACCCTTCCAGACGGAGTCGCGTACACCATCGAGCCCGCTCAGATGATCCGCCTCGAGCTGCACTACATCAACGTGAGCGCGGCTCCACAAATGGCGGAAGCCACGTCGACCTTCATCCCGATGCCGGAGGAGGAGGTCGAGCATGAAGCCGACGTCATGTTCATGGGCGACACGAATATCCAGATTCCCGCGATGGCAGAGGCCACGTTGGGGCCGAGCTTCATTCAGGTCCCGACGCGGTTCCACGGCGTCAACTACTTCGCCATCACGGGCCACGAGCACCAGTGGGGCACCGACGTGTATGTCGAAGCTGCGCAGGATCAGGGGGGCCCTGGCACTCCGGTCTACGACGTTCCCAACTTCCAGTGGGACGAGCCGGAGACCGTTAGCTACAACGACGCCCCCTTTGCCATCCCCGACGGGGGGGGCTTCAAGCTTACCTGCGAATGGAACAACCGAAGCGACAGTACTGTTCGCTTTGGCACCTCCGTCGACGATGAAATGTGCTTTTTCTGGGCGTATTACTTCCCGAGCCGTGGCCCCCTCGTCTGCGCCACCGGCCTTACGGGTTGCAACTAGCAGCGCGCAAACTCTGCGCATTGCTCCCCTCTGCCCCACGCCCTGCAAGCAAATCCGGTTTCTGACCGGAAAATGTTAAAACGGTACGCGTGCGCCGGCGCTCTGGCGCGCGGCAACCGGGAAATGGAGGGAGCGCGTGATAAATAGCAACGACCCAAGGAAGCTGACCAGAGGCTGGGCGGCGACACTTTTGGCTTTGGCGATGGGGATCTCGTCCGGCGCAGCGGCGCAGAGTTCTCAAATCGACCTCAACCAGTTTCGGCCGGCTGAGCTGGCCACCGACGGCTTCGCGACCAGCACGCCAGACGGGCAAGGGCACGTTCGATTCGGTGTCATGGTTTGGATGGACTACTCGGACGACCCTCTCACGTTCGAGAACCAAGCTACGGGAAACAGAACCGATATCGTGCATCAGCAGCTCACGGGCCACCTGATGCTGAACCTCGGCTTGTGGGACCGTCTCGTCTTGTTCGCGGACCTCCCGTACCACTTCATGATCAAAGACAGTACAGGGAGTGCGCAACTCAAACAGCAGAACCTGGGCGACTTCTACTTCGGAGCGCGCGGGAATCTCTTTGGCACTCGAGACGATGTTTTTCAGATCGCGCTCCAGGCTGCGATGACGGTGAACACGGCGTCGCTCGCAAGCAGCGCCCAAACGTTCGCGGGCCAGGTCGACAAGAAGCCCTACCTCGGCGGATGGTTCGAGGCGCTCATCAACTTCAACGCTGGCGACTTCGTGCGGATCCCGCTGCAAGTTGGCTACAAGCTCGGAACTCAGGGCCAGAACGTCGACCTGAGTCCGACCGTCGGGCCTTAACTCTTCGTCGGTAACGAGTTCACGTTCGGAGGCGGCGTTCTCATCATGCTCGGGAGCGACCAGTTCATGATCTCGGCAGAAGCGTTCGGCCGCACTGCAGCGAATAGTACGGTCGATTTCTGGGCGAAGAACGAGACTCCAGTGGAAGTGCTGGGTGGCTTCAAGTGGCTTCCGAAGTTCGGCTTCACGCTCGGCGTGGGCGGTAGTGCCGGTGTGACGGACGGCTATGGGGCCCCGGATTGGCGTGTTTTCGGCATGGTCGGCTACACGATGCCGGGCGAGAAGGCCGCACCTGACGCGGATGGCGACGGCATCCCGGACGCGACCGACCAATGCCCGAACGACGCGGAAGACTTCGATAATTTCCAGGACGAGGACGGGTGTCCGGACCTCGATAACGACGGCGACGGTATTCCCGATGTCGACGACAAGTGTCCGGATGAACCGGAGGACATCGATGGATTCGAGGACGAGGATGGATGTCCCGATCCGGACAACGACGGCGACGGAATCCTCGATGCAGACGATCAATGCCCGAACGAGCCTGGACCACCGGAGAACTACGGTTGCCCAGACCCCGATCGCGATGGCGATGGCGTGCCCGACCGGATCGACAACTGCCCAGACGAACCGGGCACCGTCGAGCACCATGGATGTCAGGAGAAGCAGCTGGTCGTAATCGGCGCGGGCCAACTCGAGATTCTCGAGAAGGTCTACTTCAAGAAGGGCAGCGCCAAGCTGCAGAAGCGCTCTTGGGCGCTACTCGACAACGTAGCGGCGGTGCTGAACGCACACCCGGAGATCAAGAAGATCCGGATCGAGGGTCACAGCGACGCAACGGGTAGGCTCAAGTTCAACATGATGCTGTCGAAGAAGCGCGCCAACACGGTGGTTCGCTACCTCGTTGGCAGAGGTCACGTCAGCAAGTCGCGGTTGGTCGCCAAGGGCTTTGGTCCGAAGCAACCCCTCGTGCCTGATGCGAAGACG
>CAYZDM010000540.1:0-2668 GCA_964476875.1 uncultured Sandaracinaceae bacterium
AGTTCGGGACGCACAGGACACGTCGAAGCGGTTCAGGTGAAATACGACCCAAGCGTCATCTCGTATGACTACCTGCTGAAGGTGTTTTGGCGGCAGATAGACCCAACCGACGATGGCGGTCAGTTCGCGGACCGCGGCAAGCAGTACCGTACGGCGATTTTCGTGCTCAACCGCGAAGAGTACGCGGAGGCCGAGTCGTCGAAACGCGAACTCGCAAAGAGTGGTATTTTCAAGGCGCCGATCGTGACGGAGATTCGATGGGCAGAACCGTTCTACGCGGCCGAGGGCTACCACCAGGACTACTACAAGAAGAATCCCGACAACTACAAACGCTACCGCAGAGGATCGGGCCGTGAAGACTTCCTGAAATCCATATGGAGTAGTCGACCGCTCGCCCCACCTGAGAAACCCAAAGCCACGAAGAAGCCAACCATGTCCGACAAGAGCAAGTATGAGAAGCCTCCCGAGGGACACCTCCGCAAAGAGCTGACGCCCTTGCAATACGCAGTGACTCAAGAAGAGGGCACCGAGCCGCCGTTCCGAAATGAGCACTGGGACAACAAGGAGGACGGGATCTACGTCGATGTCGTCACCGGCGAGCCACTTTTCAGCTCGACGCACAAGTACAAGAGCGGCACCGGTTGGCCGAGCTTCACGCAGCCGCTCGATTCCGAACACGTCACGGAGCACAGCGACCGCAAGCTCATGGCTACGCGAACCGAAGTCCGCAGCAAGCAGGGCGACAGCCATCTAGGCCACGTCTTCGAAGACGGCCCCCATCCGACGGGGATGCGCTACTGCATCAACAGCGCGGCGTTGCGATTCATCCCCAAGGAAGAACTCGCGAAAGAGGGCTACGGCGAGTACCTGGAGCTCTTCGAGTAGTCGCCTGACGCCACGGTGCTAGCCTCACGGCCATGTCCGTGCTTCGCCGAGGCTTGTCGTTCCTGTGGGAGGCGCCCCAGACTATGCTGGGCGGTGCGATGCTGAGCGTGGAGACTGCGCGAAAGCGCATCGTGCAGTTCGAGGTCGAAGACGGACGCCTCGTGATCGAGTCCAAGGGTACGGGGATCTCGCTTGGTCACGTCGTGTTCTGGAGCCGTGAGAACAGCCGCTGGCACGACTTGGACGTCCGAAACCGGGCCCACGAACTCGGGCACACCAAACAGTCGAGGCTGCTAGGGTGGCTCTACTTGCCGGTCGTGGGTTTGCCCTCTATCTCGCGGGCTGCCTACGCCTTCGCCTTTCGCGAGGTGACCGGCAAGCAATGGACTCGGTACTACGAGGGCTACCCAGAGAACTGGGCGGACCGGCTCGGGGGCGTGATTCGCGAAAAGGAGCAAGGCTGATGGAGCTTCAGACTGTTGGCGACGAGTATCCAGGGTTTCTCTACCGGCGTCAGCCGCGCAACGTGTACTGGGAGACCACCATCTCGTGCGATCTGGCGTGCCAGCATTGTCGCGCCAGCGCGATTCCCCACCGTGACCCGGGCGAGCTGACCACCGAGCAGGGCAAGGCTCTGATGCGCAGCGTCCAGGAGCTCGGAAGCATGCTTGTCCTGACGGGCGGCGACCCGCTCAAGCGCCACGATATCGCCGAACTCATCGAGTACGGTCGTTCGCTTCCAATTCACGTAGCGATCACACCGAGCACGACACCGCTGCTTCAGCGTGAAACGGTCGACCGATTCCGCGATCTCGGGGTGAGCGCGATGGGGGTGAGTCTCGACGGGCCGACCGCGGAGATCCACGATGCGTTTCGGAATGTCCCGGGCACCTTCGACTATTCGATGCAGGCACTGCAATGGGCTCGCGAGTTCGAGATCCCGGTGCAGGTCAATACGACGATCACCGCCCAAACCCTCCCTCACGTGCAAGCGATGTACGAACTGCTCCGGGACAAGGCCGCCCCGCCAGTGCGCCGATGGAGCCTGTTCCTGCTCGTGCCTGTGGGCCGTGGTTCGGCGCTCAAGACGCCGAGCGCCGACGAGGTCGAGAACCTCCTGGCTTGGGTGTATTCGATCTCCGACGACGCACCGTTCCGCGTGGGCACCACGGAGGCGCCGCACTATCGCCGCTACTGGATTCAGCAGAAGCTTGCCGAGGGGATGCCTCTCAAAGACATCCAGGCGCGTGCCCGTCAGATGGCGTTTGGCATTCGTGACGGCAACGGGGTGATCTTCGTCTCGCATCTCGGCGAGGTCTACCCTGCCGGATTCTTGCCCTACCCGTTGTTGGGCAATGTCAAAGAGCAGGCTCTGCACGAGATCTATCGGGAGTCCGAAGCCCTTCACGAGATCCAAGACCCCACCAATTACCGTGGCCGCTGCGGCCGCTGCGAGTTCAAGTTCGCCTGCGGCGGTTCTCGCGCCCGCGCGTATGCGATGACGGGCGATCCCTTGGGTGAGGACCCGCTCTGTGCCTATCAGCCCGGCGGCCAGCCGGCCTGATCAACCGCCTACTTCTTCGGAAGCCCGAGCGCGCGGTCGGCGATCAAGTTCATTAAGAGGTTATTGAAGACGTAGACCGTGCCCTCGCGAAGCTTCCGCTCGACGTGGTATTCGGAGGCGAGGCCCCATCCGCCAAAGGTGGTGAGGGCGGCACGGGTGGTTTCCCAGGCGGCTTCGGACGCCAGCACCTTCGCCATCGCGGATCGCGGCACCGCGTCC
>CAYZDM010000541.1:0-2661 GCA_964476875.1 uncultured Sandaracinaceae bacterium
GGTTTCCTTGGACGAAACGCGGATGGTTGTGCAGCCAGCTGTTGTGGCTGTGCTGCTCGCGCTTGCTGATCAACTTCAGCTTGTCGCGCTTCGTCCGTTCTTGTTCGAACAAGGGTTCGAGCTTCCGGGCGGCCTGCACTAGCTCACTCGGCGCCAGGTCGACCAGTCCGTCGTCGGTCACCACTCGCTTCCCGAGGAAGTCGTCTCCCTGATTCGCTCCGAGCAAGCGCCCATGCGGCTCCTTACGAAGGCGGTTCAACGACCCCAGTCGAAACGCGCGCGCCATCAACCCCAAGAAGCGCTCCGGCGTAAGGCCTAGTCGCCCACCAAACCAGGGCACCTTCCCAAGCCCCATCCAGCCACCAAAGAAGCTGCTCGCCATTCGCGAGCCGAACAGCGTCGACCCGCACGCGCGCGCCAGCTGCAACAAGATCATCGTCTCATCGCGTTGCTCGTGCTCCGGCGGCAACAGCGCGTCGGTGTACTGGACGTACGGAACCGGCTGGGCACCCATCAACGACTGAAACACGAACGGCAGGTCCGCTCGCTGAAACGCGCTGGTCCCGGGCAAGATGTAGTCCGCGTGATTTGCGGTTTCATTTCGGAAGATGTCGATCACCACCAGCAACTCGAGTGACTTCAACGCCTCTTCGAGCTTGCCGTTGCTGTTGGGCACCGTGAGGAGGGGATTACCCGACAAACAGAACATCGCCCGGACCTGCCCATCGCCGGGCGTCAGGATCTCGTCGGCCATCAGTCCCGCGGGAAAGGTATCGACGACCGACGGCAGCTTTCCGACACGGGACAGATCCTTCCGCATCGTCTGTCCCGACTTGCGCCCATGCTTCGGAAAGTCCTTGATGTAGCCGTATCCAACCAGCGTTCCGCCCAGTCGGTCGAGGTTCCCGGTGACCGCGTTGATCGCCTCTTGGATCCAAAACGCGAGCGTGCCCTGGCTGCCCTGATTGACACCGGTCGACTGAAACAGCGCCGCACCATCTGCGGTCAGATACGCGTCGACCATGGCTAGAAGCATGTCGGCAGGAATGCCGGTGACCTCCGCCGTTCGTTCCGCTGGCCAGGGCTCGGCAACCTTCCGAAGCGACTCCAGCCCCTTCATGTGCCGGCCGACCCGCTCGTGGTCTATGGCGTCCCGGCGCATCACTTCGTGGAGAAAGCTCAGCAGGAAGTACACGTCGGTGTCCGGCCGAATGAAGACCTGGGTCCCCATCTGTTTCGCGGTTTCGGTGCGCCGCGGGTTCACGAAAAAGATCTTGCCACCCCGCCCTTCGATCGCCTTGAGGCGCCGTATCGGATCCGGCAGTTGCATGAAGCTGGCGCGCGAAACCGCCGGGTTCGACCCGATCATGATCAGGCACTGCGTTCGATCGACATCGGGAAACGGTTGGATGAACGGAAACCCATAGACACGCTCGGCGGCCGCGAACTTGTTGTTGCAATCCTGCGAGCCGGTCTGAAACAAGTTGCGAGAACCCAGTCCCTGCAGGAACCCTGCGATCAGGATCGGAGGCATTAAGCTGAACGAGATGGGATTGCCGAGGTACGCGGCCACCGAATCGCCACCGTGGTCCTTCACTAGCGTCCGCACCTTGGCGCCGATCTCCTCGAGGGCCTGTTCCCAACTGATCTCCTCGAACCCATCCCCCACGCGCTTCAAAGGCACGCGCAAACGGTCGGGCGAGTGATGAATCTCGTGGTAGCGAAGCCCTTTGATGCAGGAGTATCCCTTGCTGACCACGTGATCACGGTCGGGCTCCAGCGCGACGACTCGACCGTCCTCGATAGTGGCCCGGAGACCGCAAGTGGCTTCGCAGATCCGGCAGTACGTCAGCTCTGTTCGACTCGACATGACCGAAAGGGTGGCAGTGTCAGCACACGCCCACAAGGCCGAGGGGGACAGGTAGTGGCGCTCCTGCTAGAAGGGCCCGAGGAGGCGAAGTTCATGAACAAGCTTGTCTTAGTAGTATCAGTAGTTTCAATCGCGATGGCCGGCTGCGGCAGCACTAGCCCGAGCACTGGCGGAGCAGGCGGCCAGGCGGGTGCAGGCGGCGTCGGCGGCGAAGGCGGCACTGGCGGCACTGGCGGCGCGGGAGGCATCGGTGGTGAAGGCGGTGCCGGTGGTAGCGCACCGAAATGCGCAACCCCGCAAGAGATGATCCGCTGCGACAAGATCCTCAACATCGCCCACCGCGGCGGTCGTCGCATACGCCCCGAGCACACTATCGTCGCGTACGACCAAGCCCTCGTCGACGGCGCGGACATCCTCGAACTCGACGTGCACGAGACCATCGACGGCGTGATGGTCGTCATGCACGACGGAACCGTCGACCGAACCACCGACTGCTCTGGCGCCATCAAAGAGATGACGCTGGCAGAGATTCGCGAATGTGACGCGGGCTACAACTTCACCAAGGACGACGGTGAAACCTACCCCTACCGCGGCATGGGCCTGGTCGTGCCTACCATGGTGGAGGTCTTCGAGCGCTACCCCGACACGCCGTTCGTCATCGAGGTCAAGCAATCTAGCCCTCCGATCGTCGACCA
The DNA here is from genome assembly GCA_964476875.1 of uncultured Sandaracinaceae bacterium. Taxonomy (GTDB): domain Bacteria; phylum Myxococcota_A; class Polyangia; order Polyangiales; family Houyiibacteriaceae; genus SG8-38. The sequence continues at coordinate 2,566 of CAYZDM010000541.1, forward strand.
CTTCGTCGAGGTGATCCGCGAACACGGCGTCGAAGACAAAATGATCGGCTCCGCTTTCTCCGACACCGTCCTTCAGCAGCTTCGCGCCGCGGCCCC
>CAYZDM010000542.1:0-2649 GCA_964476875.1 uncultured Sandaracinaceae bacterium
CTCTGCCCGCTGCCTGCTGCCTGCTGATTACCGCCTGCTGATTACCGCCCATCGCCGAGAGAATCAGGGTGCGCCGATGGAGAGGGCGTGCCGAGCCGTGTTGCGCCTGGCCGACGAGTTCCCGGACCTGCGCGCCATCTATCCGGTCCATCCCAACCCGGCAGTTAGAGACGTCGTCTTCCCGTTGCTAGGCGATCACCCTCGAATCGACTTGGTCGAGCCCCTCGAGTATCCTCATTTCGTCCAAGAGATGAAGCGTGCACACATCATTCTGACCGACTCCGGCGGGATCCAAGAGGAAGCCCCGTCACTCGGGAAGCCTGTCCTGGTCATGCGAGAAACCACCGAGAGGCCCGAAGGAATCGATGCGGGAACGACTCGCCTGGTGGGCACCGATGAGGAGCGGATATACGGGGAAGCTGCCCGCCTGTTGCGCGACGACGGCGCATACCGAGAGATGGCCAGAGCGCGCAACCCATACGGCGACGGACGAGCGACCGAGAAGATACTGTCCGTCTTGGCAGCGAGTGTTTCCTCATGACGAGGCTCAACTCGAACGTGATTCGCGTCGGCATCGTCGGCACGGGGTTCATCGCGCGCCGCTTGTTTGATTCCTGTCGATTAATGGACGATCTGCGAGTCTCCGTGGCCCTGACGCGCCGCGCATTCGAGAGCATCGAAGACGTGCCGTCAGACATCCGTCTCACCCAATCGACGCAAGAACTCATCGATAGTTCCGATGTCGTCGTCGAGTGCTCGGGCGACCCCATACACGCGGCCGAGATCGTACGAGATGCCATGGGGGCTGGCTTGCCCGTCGTCACGATGAACTCTGAGTTCCACGTCACCTGCGGCTCGCATTTCGTGGGCAAGGGTTACCTCTCGGAGGCCAACGGCGACCAGCCGGGAGTGCAAGCGCAACTGCGCGACGAGCTTGTGGGGATGGGGTTCGAGCCTTTGGTGTACGGCAACATGAAGGGCTTCCTGAACCCGAACCCAAATCGCAGAGACATGGAGTACTGGTCCGAAAGGCAAGGCTTTCGAGTCCAGCAAACCACGTCGTTTACCGACGGCACGAAGGTTCAGATCGAACAGGCCTTCGTGGCCAATGCGTTCGGTGCCGGGATTGCAAGATCCGGCCTGTTGGCCCCCCAGATGGACAGCTTCGAGAACGCAACACGCACTCTCGCCGAGGCCGCCCTGGCACTAGGCCAACCAATCGCCGATTTCACCGTCGTGCCGGGGCAGGCACCAGGGGTCTTCGTAATCGCTACAATCGATGAATCGCAGCGCCCAGTGCTGGCTGCTCTCAAAATGGGAGACGGCCCCTACTATACGTTCGTTCGTCCATACCACCTGTGCGCCCTCGAAGTGCCCAACACCATTCGGCACGCAATGCAGGGACAGCCACCGCTTCTGTCCAACTCCGCCACTCCCACAGTCGGGGTCGCTGCTGTGGCGAAGCGGAGGCTCGAACCTGGAGAGCGGATCGACATGGGAATCGGAAGCTTTCAGGTGCGGGGTACCGCCGTGCGCTTCCACGAAGAGCCGAACCATCTTCCCATCGGTATTCTCTACGGCGGGACGATCACGCGCCCGATCGAGCCCGAGCAGATGCTGACGATAGACGACGTGGACCTGCCCGACAGCTATGGGCGCGACATCACCTTGGGATTGATTCAAAGCCCGTTGAGGCGAGCCCAGTGAGCCTTAGGGCAACGCGCCTTGCGGCGTAGCGACGAATCGGATCGCTTCGAACGGGTATTGCTGAGCCGAGGTGTACTCGCTGAAACTCAGCGCATCCTTACCGCGCAAGAAACCGTACGGCGTGCGCAAGTCGTACCGATGGTCGGCCAAGAAGTCGTACACGTCGCGCGGCTCGATCCCCCAAGCCTGGAGAGCTGACGCCGAGCTCTCCACGATCATCGCGGGCCGGGAGTCACGCAGGATGCGCTGGGCGCCCTGCAACACCGAGAGCTCGGCTCCCTCGACGACGACTTTCATGAAGGCGATATCGCGGTCTTCGGGCACCAGGTCGTCGAGGCGCGCGATCTCGACCTCGATCTGGGTGAACTGGTCCGACGCGTCGCCATGGGGTCTGAGACCGCTGAAGCCAGTGCGCGTCTTGTTGATAGAGAAGGAGGCGCGCCCCGGCTCGGCGCCGAGAGCCTCCGCGCGCACCTCGACCTCGGGGAACTTCTTGCGCAACCATCGGGCCTTCTCTGGAGTGGGCTCGAAAGCCATGTGCAGGCCGTCAGGTGCCAGTTTCATCAACAGCGAGACCATGCTCCCAATGTGAGCGCCTACGTCGATGCAATTCGCATCGGGGTCCGTGACCAAACGACGGATGGCGGCGCGGACGACCGCAGTTTCGACCTCCAGGCGAAACCGCCCCGGATGGCGAACCACGCGGCGGAGTTTGAGCACGTCCTGGACGAACACGGCCGGCGTTTCGAGCGGGGTCCGAACTAACAGATGCTTGATATAGTCACTCATGTCGGTTCGTTAAGTATAGGGGCGTATCGACCAGATGAGCATCCGAAATTGGAACCAACGACATCAGATTGTTTTTGGGCTGCGGCTAGCGAGAAGCAGGCGTAGATTCTGATGATGAGCAGGGACTACCCCGCCGATCTCTACGCGTCCTTG
>CAYZDM010000543.1:0-2643 GCA_964476875.1 uncultured Sandaracinaceae bacterium
AGACCGCCGCCCAAAATTAACCCCTCGAAAAAGGGGACAGTCCCCTTTTTTCGCGCAGTTTTTGCGTTGGCCACGGCACGCGGGCCTCGATAGACTCCGCGCCGATGGCTGCAGAGTGCATTCTCGCGATCGATTTGGGAACGAGTGGGCCCAAGGTGGCGCTCGTCACCACGGAGGGGGAGGTTCTCGCTTCCGAGGTCGAATCGACCGAATTGTTCCTGAGCGAAGGTGGGGGCGCGGAGCAAGACCCGGACGATTGGTGGCGCGCCATCACGACGGCGACGCGCAGGATCACTGACCGCCATCTAGTTCCAGCTGAGCAGATCCTCGCGGTGGCCGTCACTTCCCAATGGGCAGGTACCGTGCCCGTCGACAAGGAGGGGCACGCCCTCGGACGAGCGATCATCTGGCTCGACTCGCGAGGGGCGAAATACGTGCCGGAAGTCGCAGGCGGCTTGATTCGGATTCATGGCTACGGCGCATTGAAGCTCGAGAGCTGGCTGCGGAAGACCGGGGGGGTGCCAAGCCTCGCGGGGAAGGAACCTGTCGCGCACATTCTGTTTCTCCGTCACGAGCGGCCCGAGATCTACGAGGCGGCCTACAAGTTCATGGAGCCTAAGGACTACCTGAACCTCCGGCTCACGGGCGAGTTCCTGGCCACGACTGACTCGATCGCCCTTCACTGGGTGACGGACAATCGTGATATCGACAACGTTCACTACGACGAGCAACTTCTCGCGCAGAGCACGCTCCCTCGCGAGAAGCTCCCCGACTTGAGGCGCGCGGTCGACGTCATCGGAACTCTGACACACACGGCGGCTGTCGAGTTGGGCCTGAGCGAGGACACCAAAGTGGTCGGCGGCACCCCTGACGTACCTGCGGCTGCGGTCGGCTCCGGTGCCGTCGGCGACTTCGAGGGGCATATCTACGTCGGCACTTCTTCCTGGTTGACTTGCCACGTCCCGTTCAAGAAAACCGACCTGGTCCACAACATGGCTTCGCTTCCCTCGGCGCTTCCAGGCCGCTATTTCATCGGCAACGAACAGGAGACTGCGGGTGCCTGCATGGCCTGGCTGCGCGACGATATCTTCTGTCGCGACGACGCGCTCGACCCTGGAGGACCACCAGCCGACCTCTTCGACCGCTTCGAGAAACTCGCGGCCGAGGCGCCCGCAGGAAGCGACAAGCTCATTTTCACGCCGTGGCTCTACGGTGAGCACACGCCAGTCGCGAATCCGTACCTGCGAGCCGCGTTCTCGAACGTGTCGTTGAGAACCACCCGGGCACACATGATTCGCGCAGTGATGGAGGGCGTCGCCTACAACACGCGCTGGCTCATGGGTGGTGTCGAGTCGTTCATCGGTCGCCCATTTGAAGCGCTTCGGTTCATCGGAGGTGGTGCGAGTTCGGAGCTCTGGTGCCAGATCTTCGCGGACGTGCTGAACCGCCCGATCGATCGGGTGGCCGATCCACTTTCGGCCAACGTTCGTGGCGCGGCGTTCATCGGCGCGATCGGACTGGGGAAACTAGAAGTGGATGATATCCCGGCGCTGGTGCCGATCGAAAAGCGGTATGTGCCGAACCAAGAGCACCAACCGGTTTACGACGAGCTCTTCAAGGCTTTCTTGGAAATCCAGAAGCATAGCGAAGGCCTGTACAACCGATTGAACAAGTAGGTCGGGCCTGCGGGCTGGCCGATTCCGCGGGTGTGCGGTACGCAGGAGACCATGGACATCAAGGACCTTGCGAACGTGCGCCTCGGACCCCTCGAGCCCTTGGTCGCACGCATCTACCGATACGCGAAGCGCTTGCCGATCGTCAAAGAGCGCCTCGAATCGGAGTACGCGCCGATCATGGAGGAGCTCCGCAAGTCCGCCAAACCCTACGCGGGGGAGCTCGAGAGTCACTCCACCCTTCCTGCCGAGGGGAAGCCGCGCGCGGAGGTCCTCGCTGAAATCCGTGCGCTCGAGCAGCGGGAAAGAGGGCGTTGGGAAGACGGCTACGTATCGGGTGCGGTCTACGATGGGGACCCGGATCACATCGCGTTTCTCAACGAAGCGTACGCGATAACCTCGCAGACCAATCCGTTGCACTCCGATCTGTGGCCCAGCATCGCGAAGTACGAAGCGGAGATCGTCTCGATGACCGCCAACATGCTCGGTGCACGGCATGCTACGGACGCGCGTGTGTGTGGCGCCGTGTCGAGTGGGGGGACGGAAAGCATCATGTTGGCCATGCGTTCCTATCGCGACTGGGCGCGCGACACGAAAGGGATCACGTCGCCGGAACTGGTCGTTCCTACGACGGCACACGCAGCGTTCGACAAGTCTGCTCAATACTTCGGCATCAAGCTCGTCAAAGTTCCGGTGGGTCCCGACTGCCGCGCTGACGTGGCGGCGACTAAGAAGGCGATCAATCGGCACACCATCTGCGTCGTGGGGTCGGCGATCTCGTTCCCACACGGGGTGATCGACCCCATCGAATCGTTGTCCGAGCTCGCTCGAAAGCGAGGCATCGGCTTCCACACAGATGCCTGTCTCGGCGGGTTCATTCTTCCCTGGGCGGAGAAGCTCGGCTACGACGTTCCCGCGTTCGACTTTCGGCTGCCAGGGGTGACCTCGATGTCTGCCGATACGCACAAGT
>CAYZDM010000544.1:0-2643 GCA_964476875.1 uncultured Sandaracinaceae bacterium
TTCATCTGGCAGCCGAAGGTCTGGACGAAGTACTGCTTCATGGCGAATGTGGCGATAGCTTTAGCAGCCGGCGGGGCAGCCGCCAAACGGCCGAAATCACGCCGTTCGCTGGCGGAATTAGGGCTCTCCGCGCTACAAGCCGTAGATAGATGGTTCGCCGGCGATGCATCTGCTTCCTGCTCGTTCTGGCGAGCGGCTGCAAGACGATCCCAGAGGATGCATACGGCATCGAACGGATCCGTTTCAGCGGCATGGAGGAACTCGATCAGGAAGCCCTAAGGGCCTGCCTGGCGACCCGCGAGCGCGAGCGCGTCACCGTTTCGTTCGGCACCAGCCCCGACTCCGAATGCGGTGTCCCACCCTTCGATGGAAAGCGCGTCTCGTTCGATCTTTGGCGAAAGCTGCGAAAAGGGTGGCCGACTCTGGATTCCGCGGTCTTCGACCGTGATCTGCAGCGTATCGAACGCTGGTACCAGGCACGGGGCTACTACGAAGCAGCCGTGGTGAGCACCGAGTTCGATCCGGCCTCCGCTGCCAACGACGACCGAATCGTCGTACCGCCGGGAGGCGAAGCGCCCTGCACCCGAGAGGGAGCGGACGAAGGGTGCGAGCTCGAGGTCGGTATCGAGGTCGAGGAAGGCCAACCGGTTCTCGTGCGTTCGATCCTGGTGAAGGGTCACGAATCTTGGGAGTCGAGCAAGCGAAGCAAGATCGAAGACGCGGTCGACCTCGAAATCGGCAAGCCGTTCGACGAGGCGGTCTACGAACGCTCCAAGCGTGAGATTCGCCGCGAGCTTCGAGAAGAGAGCTACGCCTGTGGCTCCGTCGCGGGACGCGTCGAGATCGATCGCGACGCCCGGGAGGCATTCGTCGAACTCTACGTCCACGGTGGTCCGCCCAGCAAGTTCGGCGACATCACGGTCAGCGGCAATGGCGAACTGCCTGCAGACACCATCCTCGCTGTGGCGGACCTCAAGACCGGTCAAACCTACAGCTCACTGACGCTGGCAGACGCGCAACGCGCCGTCTACGCGCTCGGTGCTCTGGCATCCGTCGACGTTTCCTCGACACCACGCCTGAACGACGAGGGCCAGTGCACAGGCGTCGTCGACGTCACCATCCAGGTCGAGCCGGGTCGAGCAATCCGCTGGGGCATCGGCGCGGGGCTTCAGAGCGGCACCATCACCACACTGACGCTCCAGCAGGACACTCGCATCTCCGACGTTCACTTGTTCGGCCTGTTCGAGCACCGCAATTTCATCGGTGGTTTCCGCCGCTTGCGCATCGAGGACCGCCCGAAGATCGTTGCCACCGACCCCCTCTTTCGCTTCACCCGAGGTTTCATCTTCGGGAACGAGCTCCGAATCGAATACCGCCGGCCCGACTTTCTCGAGCCCCGCACGACGGCGACGATCCAGTTTCGTCACGACTGGGGTCCGGATCCCTACGAGCTCTTTCGTCGTCACGACCTTCAGGTGCGCGGAAGTCTATCGAGACCGTTCTTCGATGGCCGCCTGCTGCTCGTCGGCGCCCTCAACTACGACACCTATCTGACAATCGACTCGGATCCTCGATATCCAACCAGCTATCAGGTCGTCTTCTTCGACGAGAGCCTAGTCGTCGATCTCCGCGACGACTCCCGATCACCTCGGGCCGGGTTCTTCTTTCAGTTCGGCACCCAGCAATCGCCCGCGAAGCTCAAACGGTCATGGCAGTATATCCGCGTGACCCCCGAGGTCCGCGGCTACGCACCACTGCCACTCTCCTCCACCCTTGCGTTCCGGTTCGGAATGGGCGCGATGTTTCTGTTCGGGCGAGACCGGAACCGTTTGGACCTCATCGGACAGGAACTCGGTCCGCAGAACTACCGCCTTCGTTCTGGCGGACCGACCAGTCATCGTGGCTTCTTCGGCGGCTTCCTCGGAGACCCCGGCAACCTCGACTCGCTCAATCGAGAGGGCTTCGACGCGCGCAATGACGGTGGCCTGCGTCGGTGGGAGGCCGGCGTCGAATGGCGCGTACCGGTGACCCAAGCGTTCGCGACGGCCCTTTTCATGGACTTCGGCGACGTCAATCGAGGCGAGGCCTTCCGATTCGACCATATACGGGCGGCGGCCGGGTTTGGTTTTCGCTATCAAACACCGGTGGGCCCGATCCGACTCGATTTCGGTTTCCTGATACCCAAATGGCAGGTCGTCGGAGGGGAGGCGCCACCCAACGCGTTCAATATCTTCCGATTCATCAAAGGCGGTGTCCCCGGCGCCATCCATTTCACCATTGGCGAGGCGTACTGATGCGCTGGTTGTCTCGCCTCGTGAGTTGGTTCCTCGGCTGGCCGCTCATTGCGTTGGTGTCGGTGATCGCGAGCGTCCTGTTCCACTTGGACACCGGCCTAGGTCGCAAGATCGGCCGAGACATGCTCAACGACTTCGTATCCGGGCAAATGGACGGCACCATGCATGCCGGCTACATCACGCAACTGCGTCCGTGGCGTACGATCGTCAAAGACACCTTCGTCTACGATCCCGATGGCAACGCGATCATCTACGGCGAGACGGTGGAGATTGGGATCGACCCAATTGCCGCGCTGCGCGGTCGGCTTCGCTTCTACTATGGCGTCCTCACCAATGGCTGGGTCGACCT
>CAYZDM010000545.1:0-2622 GCA_964476875.1 uncultured Sandaracinaceae bacterium
GAAGAAGGCGTCGCCGAAGAAGAAGGCGACGCCGAAGAAGAAGGCGACGCCGAAGAAGAAGGCGACGCCAAAGAAGAAGGCGACGAAGAAGCGCGGTCGGCCGCCGGCCAAGAAGGCGAAGCGGCGCCGCTAGTCGAGCGGTGATTCCGCTTGGCGCCGCAACCCATCGAAGAGCGAATCGAGGGCTCGATGCTCCTCGGCGCGCTCGATGATGCTGATCTCGTCGAGGTCGCCGTCGGGCGGACTCGTGGCCAGCCAGATCTGCATGCTCTCCGACGCGGGCAGGACACCCATGCTCCGACCTGGCAGCACCAACGCCGCCGTCGACACCTTCGCCTCGCGCAACGCGCCCGCAATCAACGCGCTGGCCCGTTTGGCCACGTTCTCGTCGAAGTCGATGCTGGAGCCTAGGCCCACGAGCAATAGTCCCTCGGACTTCATCTTCGATGGCGCGGTGACCAACGCCTTCTCGCCGAACTTCCCGTCGATGTAGCCGGCCATCAGCTTCCGCGATAGTGCACCGCACAGTCGCCAGTCGATCAGTCCGGCAGCGCCACGCAACGGACGTTCGTCCGAGAAGAATGGCAAAACGACGAGCTCAGTTTGGAGCTCGTCCAAGTTGTCCGCGGAGTCCGATACGAAGTCGTACGCGATCACGACTTGCCAAGCTCGGTCGCGATACGATCGAGGACGCCGTTGACGAACGAGCCGCTCCCCTCAGAGCCGAATCGTTTGGCCAACTCGACCGCTTCGTTGAGCGTCACTCGCTTGGGAATATCGTTCATCTCGCGAAGCTCGACGATAGCCACCCGCAACACGTTGCGATCGACGATGGGCATTCGTTCGAGTCGCCAGTGGTGGCTCGCCGAACGGATGAGGCCGTTCACCTCTTCCTCGTGGTCGGCATAGGCGCGCACCAGTTGGTTTGCGAAGTCCGCTCCCTCGGTGGGCTCGCCGTCACCGGTCAGGTGGCCCCAATAGGACTTGATCGCCTGCGTGCCGCTGACGCTCGACACATCCATGAAGTACAGGATGCGCAGCGCAGCTTCACGGCCTTTTCGTCGTGATCCCATCGTCCGCAAGCTTCCTGTCGAAGAGGGCCATCTCGATCGCCGTCAATGCGGCCTCATGGCCCTTGTTGCCGTGCGCCCCACCTGCGCGATCCAGGGCCTGTGTCTCGTCGTCTGTGGTCAGCACGCCGAAAACCACCGGAACGCCCGTCTCCAAGGTGACCCGTCCCAGGCCGAGGGCGGTGCCCTGCGAGACGTAGTCGAAATGAGGGGTGCCGCCGCGAATGATGGCGCCGAGCGCGACTACTGCATCGAAGCGGCCGCTCTGCGCGAGTTTCTGGGCTGCGCACGGGAGTTCCCACGCACCGGGGACCTCGACCACATACAACGACCCGCGCGATACACCGTGGGCGTCGAAACACGCATGCGCGCCTTCGAGCAGCTTGCCGACCACCCCGTGGTTGAAACGGGACCACACGATGGCAAACCGCGCGTCCGCTGGCGCCACCACGTCCACCAGCGGCTCGTTCTCATCGCCGCTCACGTCGCGGCCTTTGGCTGTCCTGAGGCGGAGCTCAGCTCACCACCCGGGGACACGAGCAGCTGTTCAACGACATTGAGGCCGTACGCGTCGAGGCTTGGGATTCGACGAGGCCGATTGGTGAGGATCCGAAGCTTCTCGAGTCCGAGGTCGGAGAGGACCTGTGCGCCAAAGCCGTACTCACGGAGGACGACGCCCGGCTCCTCTGGTGGGCGAGGAATCGGTTCGTTCAGGTAGAAGGCGAGATCGGTTTCGGGATCAGGGTGCCCGGGCATGAACAAAATCACCCCCTGGCCGGCGCGTTCGATCGCTGCGACGCAGTCACCAATGTGCACCCGCTCGCCCATTCGCACCTGAAACGCGTCACCGAGCACGCTGCCGCGGTGCACGCGAACCAGCGTCGGCTCGGAGGTCACGTCGCCGAAGCTCAACGCCATGAACTGCTCTTGGTGGCCAACCTGAACGCGATATACCGAAGCGGTCCAAGTGCGCCCCGTGGGCATCTCGACTGCCGTTTGCCGAATTCTCGTCACGAGGCGTTCGCGGGTCAGCCTGTACTGAATCAGGTCCGCGATGGTGAGCAGTCGGAGGCCGTGCTCCTCGGCGAACGCGACGAGGTCCGGGTAGCGGGCCATCGTGCCGTCGTCTTTCATGATTTCGCAGATGACGCTGGCCGGCTTTAGACCCGCGAGTCGCGACAGATCCGCCGAGCCCTCGGTGTGTCCGGTGCGCTGGAGGACGCCGCCGGGGACCGCCTTGAGCGGAAAGACGTGACCAGGGCTAACCAAATCGCGGGGTCCAGCGCCGTCATTAACAGCGGTGAGAATCGTGTGCGCTCGATCGCCCGCGCTGATGCCGGTTGTGACGCCCTTCCGGGCCTCGATCGAAATCGTGAAAGCGGTGGACCGGGACGAACGGTTGTCGTCGACCATCATTGGCAGGTCCAACTGACGAATGCGATCCTCGGTCAAGCTCAGACAAATCAGGCCTCGGGCGTGCCTTGCCATGAAGTTGATCGTCTCGGGCGTCGCCATTTCGGCGGCCATGCACACATCGCCTTCGTTCTCGCGG
>CAYZDM010000546.1:0-2615 GCA_964476875.1 uncultured Sandaracinaceae bacterium
CGATAGATCGCCGTCGAGAACTCGTTGGTGATGGCGGGGCTCACGAACCTATAGTATCCGCCGTAAGGCCTCAACGCATCGGGGCCTAGCAGCGCCGGCAAGAACTCATTGTACGTGATGACCTGCACGAGCGCGCCAACGATGCGCCGCGCCTCCTGGTAGATCTCTTCCCCCGAAAGCGTTGGATCGCTCGTCGCGATCTCCTGCGCCAACCGGTTGTGCTCACGCAGGAAGAGCGTGTGCATCGCGGTCAAACCGAGTTGCTCGTTTGCTCTGACGTCCCCGGCGAGAAACAGCCCGGGACCGGTGCCCCCTGCGTTGGGCAGGCCCGTAGTGTTGAACGGAGGCAGATCGCCCGCGCTCACCCGTAGCTGCCCGCTGCCGTCGTTGGTGCGCAGCGTGGCCGCGCGAAGGTCGTCTGAACCATAGACGTTGGACGCGTCGAGGAAGTGCGTGATCTGGTTGAGCTGTTGGCGTGGAAAGGCCGCGTCGTTACCGGTGCCGGGGTGGTAGACGGATCGGTCGAAGTCCATGGTCACCGCCCCTGTGCTCGTCGGATCGAACGAGGGGTCGCCCGCGGGCACGGAAATCGGCGCTGACTCCACGGGGGCCTGTGCCTCGGTGAGATCGATGTCGTGATCGATGAACTGGCCCCATTGCCAGAGAAAGTCACTCGCCCCCAACGGGTTTGGCCCCGGCTGGGAGTCCGCGCAGAGCGCATTACTAACCTCACGGGGAGACGCACGCCCGGCGCCAGCCATCGAGGCAACCCCGTCGCCGTAATCGACGGGCATCGAGCGGAGTAGCGGCGTATTCGCGGCACCCAGCTCGAAGTGAGTTTGGTGGTTGCCTGTACCATCGATACTACGGTATCGGCCCGTGGGTTGTTCCGAGGGATCGGGCGCAGGTACGCTGGCGGGGTCCACGTTGGCGTCTGGGGAAATTCTGTCCAGCAGCAGTTGAGTCGTGTCTACCGCCTCGCATTGAATAGCGATGTTTGGCAGGAGCAAGAGCCCCACGAGCAGGCGCTTCGATCCGGTCGTCCATTCACGTCTCATGGAACACACTCTCTCGGGTCAGGGTGAATGACCTGATATATCGAAGATCGAGGTGAGTTGGAAGACCCGACCACCATCGGATTGGGATTGTCCCAATCCGACTAGCGGGGACGCCGTAGATTATTACTGTGGCCGTGCGAGCCACCTCACAACGCGCAAGCTCCCCACTCCACCCCTCGCTAGACCGTGAGCGCGCGGCCCATACGGGTCGTGCCCAGGTGCTCGGTAGCTTTGGAGTCGCGCCACGCGTGGGTGCCTGCGATCCACACGTCGGTGACGACGCCATCCGACCGGTTCAGCATTTGCTCGGCGGCGACCACTTCGCGGTATTCGAAGATCGTGTGGGCGTCCGAGTCGTAAGTGCTCAGCGCGGCCGGGTCGATCAAGATGACGTCAGCTTGGCGGCCTGGCTCGATGCTGCCGACGGTGTGATCGACGCCCCAGAACTCGGCGGGGACTCGCGTCAGCCGCGCGACGTGATACGCGACGTCTTCCATGGAACGGCGCTGGGCGATTTGGAGGCCGCGGAGATTCCCGTCGTAGTAGGCCATGTTTGTGAGATGAGCGCCCGAGTCGTTGAAGCCGGGGAGCATCTGTGGGTCGAAGAGGACGCGCGCGATGCGTTCTTCATCGTCGTTCGCCGCGAGGACGTACCAGCGGAGATTCATATCGAGGTGGCGGAGCAGGTGTAGGAAGAACTCACAGTCGTCCCCGACGGGATTCGGGAAACTGGCAAACACGGCGGCCTCAGCGTCACTGCGCGGCCCAAGCCCCGTTCTCCGGCGTCCCCCCTGCCCGCTTGGTCGCGCCTGCCAATCGAGCAGCCGCTCGTAGATATCTTGCAGCGTCTCCCCCTCCCAAACGGGTAGCGGACGCGCCGTCATGACCATGTCCGCGAGGTCACGGCTCAGGCTGTCGTCCATGATGCGGAGCCAGCGCTTGATGCGCGCGAGCGAAAAGCCTTTCTTGTCCTGGTACCACATCTTGCGGAACCGCTCGCAGTACGCTGGGTCGTTGAGCAGGGCGATCCGGGCATCTTTGTCCTCGAGGTCGATTTCGTTGAGCTCGCGGAGCGCCGGGATCTCTTCAGACAGCGGCGTGATCGGACCGTCGGAATACACGCGGAAGGGCGCGGCCAAGGCCTGCAGCCGAAAGTGCCCTTGGATGAGGGGCGAGTTGATGATGCGCGTGAGCGCGACGCCGAGGCGCGCCAGGCTTCGATTGGTCACGACATCGAGCGCCGCGACCGCGGTCAGCTTGAGAGGCTTCCCGAAGAACCGGCCGCTGCTGAGCATGAACCAACGGATGACGTTGATCGGGTTGTCCTTCTCGGGCGTCGCCTGCCAGACGCGTCCGTAGCGACGCACCACGTTCGTGAGGCGCTTGACCTCACCGTACGAGCTGTGGTTCGCGGGAATCCGCTTCTTACGGTGCGGGTCGTTCGACAAATAGTGGAAAGGCAGCGAATCGGTGGAGAACCCGGCGTAGCCGTCCTTCATCGCTTGCTCGAGGATGCCCTCCATCTTTTGAAGCTCCTCGGCAGTCGGATCCACGGTG
>CAYZDM010000547.1:0-2614 GCA_964476875.1 uncultured Sandaracinaceae bacterium
GTCCCGATACTGGAACGCGCGCACGAACAGGGCGACGCCCGCGCCCATGATGACGATCTTAGCGGGCTGAATGGTCCCTGCCGCGGTCATGAGGAGCGGAAAGTACTTGTCGAGGTAGGTGGCGGCCATGAGGACCGCCTGGTAGCCGGCGATCGAAGCCTGCGAGCTGAGCGCATCCATGGACTGCGCACGGCTGATTCGTGGCACCAGCTCCATCGCGATCGTGCTGATTTTGCGGTCACGCAGGATCCTGACCGAATCGAGGTTCTTGTGAGGCGACATGAACCCGATGAGGATTGAGCCCTCCCTCAACTTGGACGCCTCCGCCGGGGTGATGGGGTACACCCGAAAGACGATGTCCGCGCTTCCCCAGGCAGCCTCTGCATCCGCGTCGGTGACGACTTTGGCGCCCGCGTCGCGGTAGGCCTGGTCGGCGAAATGGGCGTACTTGCCGGCCCCGCTCTCGACCAGGACCTCCAAGCCTTCTTTCACGTAGCGCTTGGCTGTGTCTGGCGTGCAGGCGACCCTTGTCTCGCCTTCTACCACTTCCTTGGGCACGAAAACCTGAGGCATCCATTCCTCCTGCGCGAGCGTCGCCTGAGCAGCAAACCCGATCGAACTAGTCAACAATCGGCTGCCCGCGTCCGGGGTTGTTAGTGGCGATCTGCCGCGATGTCCAGCCGTAGCCGAAAAACCTCCAACGCACCTTTTGCGTTCTCCCCCAGCCTGCTAGATCCGGCCCGCGAACCTGGAGGACAAGAGCATGGGGAACCCCGCGAAGCTCGATGAGCTCGCTATCAAGACGATTCGTGGCCTAAGCATGGACGCGGTCCAAGCGGCCAACTCGGGCCACCCCGGGACGCCGATGGCCCTCGCGCCGCTCGGTTGGGCGCTCTTTTCCGAACTGCGCAAGCATGATCCGGCGAGCCCGGAGTGGCCCGACCGCGACCGCTTCGTGCTGTCGTGCGGACACGCCTCGATGCTTCAGTATGCGTTGCTCCACCTGAGTGGATACGGCGTCTCTCTAGAGGACATTCGCAACTTTCGACAGTGGGGAAGCCTTACCCCAGGTCATCCCGAATCTCACGTGACACCAGGTGTTGAAGCGACGACTGGTCCACTGGGGCAGGGCATCGGCAACGGCGTCGGCATGGCGATGGCCGAGAGGCATTTGGCTGCGCGCTTCAACAAGCCGGGGCACACGCTCTTGGACCACCGAACTTGGATCATCGCTTCGGATGGCGACATCATGGAAGGCGTCGCGTCGGAAGCGGCGTCGATCGCGGGACACCTGAAGCTCGGCAAGCTGACCGTTTTTTGGGACGACAACGAGATCACCATCGACGGCAGGACCGACCTCAGCTTCAGCGAGGATGTGCTCGCTCGCTTTGCGTCGTACGGATGGCACACCGAGAGCGTCGATGACGGCAGTGACTTCGATGCGGTGATTGCGGCTGCCAAGGCCGCAGTTGCTGACGACCGCCCGAGCTTCATTCGTGTGCGCACCATCATTGGCGATCCTTCGCCCAACAAGCGAGACACCTCGGGCGCGCACGGAGCCCCGCTCGGCGAAGATGAAATCATCGCCACCAAGCAGCTCATGGAATGGCCCACCGAGCCGTTCTTCGTGCCCGACGAGCTTGCGACCGCCGCAGAAGCCATTCGTGAGCGCGGCGCGAAGAGCCATGCGGAGTGGCAGCAGCGTCTCACCGCGTACCGGTCGGAGTTTCCCGAAGCCGCGAGTGAGTTCGACAGCGCGTTGGCAGGCGAGCTGCCCGCCGGTTGGGACGCAGATCTGCCCACCTTCGAGGCCGATCCCAAGGGTACGGCGACTCGAAAGGCGAGTGGCGCGGTGCTCAACGCGTTGGCTGCGAAGATCGGCGGACTCGTGGGCGGTTCTGCCGACCTCGCGGGTTCGAACAACAGCCACCTGAAGGGCCTTGCCAACTTCTTGCCGGGCGCCGAGGGCGTTCCGCGCAACGTCGACTGGGGCATTCGTGAGCATGGCATGGGCGCCGCCATGAACGGCATGGCGCTTCACGGCGGCGTCATCCCCTTCGGCGCTACCTTCCTGGTGTTCAGCGACTACATGCGCCCCGCGGTTCGGCTCGCTGCGCTGATGAAGCTCCACACCCGCTACATCTATACCCACGACAGCATCGGGCTGGGCGAGGATGGTCCGACACATCAACCGGTGGAGCACCTCGCTGCGCTACGTGCGATTCCGAACCTCGCGGTGTTTCGGCCCGGCGATGCAAACGAGGTGCGGGAGTGCTGGAAGGCCGCTCTCGAATGGGACGGCCCCGCCGCGCTCGCGTTGACCCGGCAGAGCGTTCCGGTGCTCGATCGCAGCACTGTGGCGAGCGCCGAGAAGGCCGCCCGCGGCGCCTACACACTGCGTGAGGCAGGTGGCGGGGGGCCCGACGTCATTCTCGTGGCCACTGGCAGTGAGGTTGAGATCGCGCTCGCTGCCGCCGACACGCTCGAAAACGAAGGCGCCTCGGTGCGTGTCGTCAGCATGCCTTGCTGGGAGCTCTTCGAGCAACAGGACGAGAGCTATCAGCAAGAGGTCCTTCCCGCTGGCCTCGCCAAGGTTGTCGTAGAGGCGGGTATT
>CAYZDM010000548.1:0-2609 GCA_964476875.1 uncultured Sandaracinaceae bacterium
GGCCTGGCATCCGTACACCACCCCCCAGAGGTTGATATCGACCGCCCATCGCCAGTCTTCGATCGAGATCTCGTGGAACGGCCCGCCGACCGAGACCCCTGCGTTGTTTGCGATGAAGTCGATGCCTCCGAGCCGTCCCTCGGTTTCGTCGACGAGCGCGAACACTGCATCGCGATTCGTCACGTCGCAGGGCACTGGCTCCGCTCGCGCTCCCTGCTGCCGGACCAGCTCAGATGTTTCCTCCGCGCTCGACGAATCGATGTCGGAGATGATGAGGGAGGCGCCACGCTTGGCGAGGTCGAGGGCTAGGGCGCGACCAAGACCGCTGCCGGCTCCCGTGATGACCGCTCGAAGCGGCTGGGGAAAGGACATGGCGGGAGGGAAGCCTTGATCGACTGATCCGTCAAGGCGCTTGCCATCGGACGGGTCCGCGTTGGAAGGTCCGGGCTCATGACCGACACACGAGAGCGGAGTTTCTGGGGTTGGGGCTGGGCGGACAAATTCCCCGACGCGACCGCACGCAAGGCCACCGGGGCCCATGCCCAGTTGATGCTGGGCTTCGCGCCGGAGCGCTGCGACGAGCCTCCGACGCTCGGTTCGATCGAGATCGACGCGGCCCGCCTTACTCCGCCGCCGACCCTTGCGGACTTCGTCACCGCCGATCCTGAGGCTCGGATCCGGCACACCTATGGACGAAGCTATCGCGATGTGCTGCGCGGATTTCGCGGCGACTTCTCCGCCGCCCCCGATTTGGTCGCCACTCCTGCCGACGAATCCGAGATCGCCGCGGTGCTCGACTGGGCGAGTGACTCGAGCGTCGCCGTAATCCCATACGGCGGGGGAACCAGCGTCGTGGGCGGCGTGGAGGGCGATGCAGGAGATCGCCACGTGGGGGTCGTGAGTCTGGACTTGACGTGCCTCGACCGCGTCGTGGAGGTCGAACGGAGCTCCTTATCGGCTCGCATTCAGGCTGGGGCGACGGGGCCCGGCTTGGAAGCACAGCTCGCCGCACACGGACTGACCCTTCGGCACTTCCCTCAGTCCTTCGAGTTCTCGACGCTTGGCGGCTGGGTCGCCACCCGTGCTGGCGGTCACTTCGCGACCTTGTACACGCACATCGACGACCTCGTTCAATCGACGCGCGCCGTCACGCCGAAGGGTATATGGGAGTCGAGACGCCTCCCGGGTTCTGGTGCCGGCCCGAGCCCGGATCGGTTGATGGTGGGCTCCGAGGGGATCTTTGGCGTCATCACGGAGGCCTGGATGCGGGTTAGACCGCGGCCCGTCTTTCGCGCCACGGCCACCACCCACTTCGTTGACTACGGTCGTGCGGTAGAGGCGGTCCGCGCCATCTCGCAGTCCGGGCTCTATCCCAGCAACTGCAGACTTCTCGATAAACGAGAGGCGGCGCTCAACGCCGTGACGATGGACGGCACGCATGTGCTGGTCGTTGCGTTCGAGTCCTCCGATCATCCGGTGCACGCGTGGATGGAACGAGCCCTCGAGCTGGTGTCCGATCATGGGGGCACTTGTCTTGCGGGCCCTGCGTACAGCGAGAGCGGCGAGCGAAGCGGGAGTGCGGATGGCGCAGGGGCCTGGCGCGACGCCTTCATCGACGCGCCTTACCTGCTAAACATCATGGCGAGCATGGGTGTGGTCGTGGACACCTTCGAGACCGCGTGCACTTGGGACAACTTCGAGCGCTTGCATAGCGGTGTCGTCCGGGATGTTCGTCAGGCGATGAAGGACGCATGTGGGACCGGTTTCATCAGCTGCCGGTTCACGCACGTGTACCCGGATGGCCCGGCCCCCTACTTCACATTCATCGCACCGGGCCGCCATGGGGCGGAGCTCGAACAATGGATGACGATCAAGAAGGCCGCCTCAGATGCGGTGATCGCTCACGGTGGCACGATCACCCATCATCACGCGGTCGGTCGCGTTCACCGGCCCTGGTACGAAGCCCAACGCCCACAGCAGTTCGGGGAGGTGTTACGCGCGGTCAAACGCACCCTGGATCCAGACGGCGTGATGAATCCGGGCGTGCTGATCCGACCGTGATTTAAAAGGAAAAGGCGCCCCGGGGGACGCCTCTCCTATGGATGCCAATCGGGTTGGCTTACTTCTTCTTCTTCTTCTTCTTCTTGCTGCTGCTACTGCTCGAATCGGAACCGGAATCGCTGCTACTGCCGCCACCGGCCTCGTCGTCGCAGTAGGTACCGTCCGCGCACAGCGTATCTTCGCCCGACTTGCTGTTGCCCGGGTTGCTCGAGTCTACGCCATCTGCGTTGTTGCCGTGGCCGTTGTTGCTCTTCCCGTTCCCGTTAGAGCTGCCGCTGTCGCCGGAGCTATCGCTACCGCTGTCACTGCCACCGGAGCTGTCGCCGGAGCTGTCGCCGCCGCTGTCACCGGAGCTGTCACTGCCGCTGCCATTCCCGCTGCCCTCGTCGTCGCAGTAGGTCCCGTCGGCGCACGTTGTGTCCTCGCCGTCCTTGCTGTTGCCAGGATTGCTGGAGTCCACGCCGTCTTCGTTGTTGCCGTGGCCGTTGTTGCCATTGCTGTTCCCGTTCCCGTTCCCGTTCCCGTTCCCGTTCCCGTTCCCGTTCCCG